>NZ_CACWVY010000024.1 GCF_902764455.1 uncultured Methanobrevibacter sp. | reverse complement strand
TTTTAAAACACATTTCATTTTTGTGTTTTCTAGTAATTTAAAAGATATCCTGTCAACTACATTGAATTTTTAAAATCAACAAAGTTTTTGAAAGAGTCCAATAATCACCATATTATATAAAAATTATAATACTTGAATATATAAAATAAATAATATGTCAAGTAATAGTATAAGCTGGACTTACTTTTGCCAGGGCATGAACTCCATTGCCTACTGGCTGCTCCAGAACAAAAAGAAATATAAGAAGCGTGACTACTACCAAATACTCAAACTAAAAGGTAGCTGCAAAGACATTGAAAAGAAAGCAAAGAAACTTGGAAACAATAAGCTAGTGGCTATGTACACAATGGCCGTAATCAAAGACAACAAGTCTTTAGATTTCCTTCCAAACTATGTAACATTAAAAAACGGCCTTCAGATAGATAAAGCTGAATACATTGACATGGCCATAAGAACAGAAGCATACATTACCGCAAATAAAAGACTTCCAGCTATAGTATATAGGATGTCCAAACTTCCTGACTATAACGACAGTACCATGAAGCTATTCATCAAGACATTCAATTATAAAGGCAATACCATAGATGAGGCCTTAGCTATTATAGCAAATAAAGAATTATATAGCAAATACTTCGATTCACAAAAAACAGACAAACAAACAATAAATGACGCCAGTAAAGGTAAAGGTTCCAACTGTGTAGACTGGGGACAAGTATATTACCGTATAGGAAAATCATTGGGCTATGATGTGCAGTTTGTCCATGTTAAATGTCGTGTAAGTGGTACTGGTCATATCAGATTAAGGCTCAGACATAAGAAACATACTTCAGGAAACTGGATTAACAGAGATCCTGCAGCGGTAGCAGATACAACTTCAGGTAATGTTAGATCCCTCTGGTGTGAAGACGGATACCTCATAGCATATGATCCAAGCTGGATATTCACAGATTTGTATAGTAGTTAAAAGGTGATAATATGAACTGTGGCGAAGCAATTGAAGTTTTAAAAAAATTTCCAAAAGATAAACCATTAATGATAATGGGATGGTACAGCATTGTTGAAACAGATATGCCTGAAGACATTAACAAAATAGGTTATCTAAAAGAGGTAGACTTTAACACCTTAGAAGTTAAAGGTGAGATAAAAGACTTTGTAGCTATTGTCAGCGATAAATACCATGAGATAGCTAGTGAATTTCCATAACAACATTAACACCTGCCATCACCAATTCAAAACTTATTTTTCGAACCCCATTCATATAGAATAAATTTACTTGAGTAGTTTTTTTGGAAACTGACACCAGCCGTTGTGAGAAGAAAGGAGTGAGCAATCACTCCGACTTATCAGACAACTATGGTAAAATATCATTGGACAATAAATGCAAAACCATCAATTAAAAGATGGATGATGCATTCAATTTAAGAATCATCCTCCCGAGGGGTTTCTGGAATCTCGCCAAACCAGTTGCTTCTCTTTCCGATGTAATAAAGTAAAATACCGAAAATTACAGAGCCCATGGTTGAAATTAATAAATCAGCCATTTGTATTGTTGAGGTTGTGGATTGAATTCCGAACATGACCAGTAAGCTGAAGGATAAATTATTTGCAGTATGGAATGCGGAACTGACTTCCAAACCATTGGCTTTCCATGCTAAAAATCCCATTACTAAACCTGAAATTATTATCCCAATGTTTCCTATACCATTGTATCCGTGAGTGAATCCAAAGATTATGGCTTGGAGAATCAATGCCAATAATGGTATGTTAAACCATGATCCTAATGTTTGCATAAGAAGTCCACGGTACACGTATTCTTCAGCAATACATTGTATCGGCACTACAATTAGGAGAATTATAAAAAACAGTATTGTAAAATGATAATCTCCCGCATTGCCCAGTATTGCGGATTGAATAACTCCAACGATAATGAATAAAATAAACGGTATTATAAATGCCTTGAGGTAGAGTTGGGTGTTCCATCCTCCACGTGAAGAGGAGTATGAGGAAAACGGTCTGTCCTTAACAATTTTAGTTGCAATGTACAAAGATGGAATCATGATGGCTATCGCCAAATGAGAATAGATTTCTCCTATCTCGGAGTTCATGACTTCATATCCTCCACGCAGGAGTTGACCCGTAATGTGTTCTCCGTATATTGCAGAGAAAACGGCAATTAATATTAGGTTGAGTATTAAATATATTATTGCACCTATTATGAAAACAAGTATGGGCTTGTACCATCTGTATTTTTCAAAAGTTCTTGGAAATGTTATATATTCTGAAATCTCTTTACCTGTCATAAGGATATGTTTCTATTTATTTGCATATAATGTTATCAGTAACATTATTTACAGATTTATATTCTAGTTAGGTGATAAACATGAACTGCAGTGAAATGATTGAAGAGTTAAAAAAATTCCCAAAGGATAAACCAATAAAGATAATGGGATGGTACAGTATTGCAGAAACAGATGACCCTGAAGACATTAACAGTGTATGTTATCTAAAAGAAGTTGACATTGACACATTAGAAGTCACAGGTGAGATAAAAGACTTTGTAGCTATTGTAAGTGATAAATATCATGAAATAGCAAGCGAATTTCCATAACCACATTAACACCAGCCATCACCAACTCTAAACTTAATTTCTGAAACCCTTGCATATATATCGCAGTGCAAAATCTAAATCCAAATCCAAAACGGCAACCGTTAATGTTAATGTCATCCAAATAAATGAAAAGAAAAAAGTAGCTATTGATTTTCTCAACATTAACATCAAGTATTCTATAGGTAACACTAGCTATGAAAATTAGTTTTTATTATCAGATAATTATCTCATTATTTACCTTTATTAACAAAGTTGAAAATAAAGCGTCAGCATCAGCTAACTGAAAAAATAGTTTTTACTTCTGATTCAATTCCTCATAAATTTGCAATCCAAGATCAGTAAGCTTATGAAGTCTCCCAATTCTGTCTTCAGGATTTTCACATACAACAATATCTCTGTCTTTTAAATCCCTTAATGCTCTCGAAACTAGACTGAAATCTACATCCATTATTTCTTTGATTTCTGAAGGTGTCTTTCTTGTATTAGCGATTATATTTACGATTTGTTGACGATTTTTTGTACGTTTGACATAGCCCAATGCCTTAATATATGTCGAGCTATTAGTATCGGTTGACATGTTAATCTATATCATTTGACAAGTAAATATTATGCTATTTTTATTTTATTGTTATTCTATTGACAACGAACAATCTTTAATTAGATTTGCACATGCTAATTAAAAACTTTTGTTATATCTTTAAAACAAAAAATAGCCTCAATTGATAAAGTATAACATATATTTGACATTTAAATTAATTTAAATTTTAATTAAATTCATTCGGATAAGTTATTGATAATTTGTGTTAAAATAAGAAAAAAAGGAAATCGTATATCCTATACCTTTTTATATAAAAAAAATAATAAGATATTATATATATTATAGTTAGTATATACTAAGTGTAATGGAGCAATGAATTATGGCAAATGTTAATAACACATCTTCATATATGGATGAAGATAAGAAAAAAATAATCAAAGAGTCAAATTATACATATAGAGATGCACTTGAAGTTGGAGCATATCTTATAGAAACTGGCAAATTTGAAAGGGTCTATAAAGAAATGCAAATCTACGATCTACAAAAAGAATTAGATGAATTAGAAGATTAACCACCATACAACAGTATAATTTATAAAAGAACAGTAAATAATATTTTAAATCGTGATATACTTAGTTTTGTATATATGCTGCAATGTTATATTTATTGTATTGGCTCTTGTAAACAGTAATTTATTATAAGAAGGTAATAATTAAATATTATTACTTCACTATTTTTTTAATAATATAATTTTATACTAATACCATAATAGTAATATATATAAATTATATACATTATATTATGAAAATTAGAAAAGAAAACATAAGTGCCAGGGTATCTTGTGCACTTAAAAAAATTGTTGTCGATTCTGATTTTTCCCACCGAGAAGCATACGAACTTGGGGCAAAAATAATTGCTTCAGGAGATGCTAAAGAAACGTTAAGTCAGGTCGAAAAAAATCCTACTTCTCAAAGAACTATTAAAGAAGCAGAATGTAAACTTGTAGAAGAAAGAAAACATCAACTTGAAGAAGAATTGAAAAGACTTTAGGAGGTCACTCCTATGGGTCGAAAAAATTCTGACGTGAAATATTTTTTAGAGCAACATCAACAAGAAATAATAAACTGTTGCAAAAAAGGAATGAGTAACAATGAAGTCCGTGAATTACTAAAAACAAAATATGGAAGAGATGTCGCAGATAATACCTATAGAAAATTCAAAGCAAAATTAAAATTAAAGAAAAGTGATTTCCTGGAAACATTACTTGATGAAATAAAAGTAATGAAAACATCTGGAGCTACTGATGCAAATGTTAGGCGATGGTTAGCAGAAGAGCATGAAGTTGAAATAAGTAGATCAACATTTTCAAGATTTAAAAAGAAATACGACTTAACAGACCATGAAAAGAACCCTCCGGATAAAAAAGCGTTAACTGATAGAGCTATTTCACAAAAACAAATAATTGACAATGACGTTCATCAAGATAACATAGATATAGCTATTGATACAATACTTCAACAACAGGTCACAGATATTCAAACAGGACTGGATAATCTCGATAAAATAACTAGAAATGCAATAAACATTGAGATTGACTTTGAAAAACTAGAAAGAGAATTAAGAAACCATGCGACTGACAAGAATATAGGAAGATACTTGCTTGATTTTACTGAATTAAAAATACGTTATTTAGAATTATCTGTTAGAACATTCGAAGCTAAAAACAAATTATTCAAAGACGAAATGGACAGATTATTTAAAAACAGAGTCCTTGAACTGGAAGATAAGAAAATTGAAATCTCTCAAAAAGACATTATGAATGAAATAGAAGTCCTTGCAAAACAAATAGATGATAATAATGTACAACGAGAACAATGAATTCTATTTAGGCGCAAGAGATAAAGCTATTCTTCAGAAATGTGTATATGAAAATCCATACATACCATTCAAGCCTTTTGTCAAACAAGCTGAGATGATTCTAGCAACAGAAAAAGAAGTTCTGATTGGTGGTGCTGCAGGAGGCAGTAAATCCACCAGCTTATTAATGAGAGCATTATTCTATGTTCAGGATGATGTTAATGAATATCATGCACTAATTTTAAGAAGAACATTATCTGATTTGAAAAGAAAAGGAGCTTTAATTCATAAAGCTAGCCAATGGCTTAATAGAAAAGAGATTCAAAGAGACCCAGCTATTAGGCCAAAGTGGGATGGTACTGAACACTCATGGACTTTTCCAAACGGCAATTCATTAACATTTGGATACTTGCGTAACGTTAATGATTTAGATACTTATCAAGGTTCTGAATATCAATTCATTGGTATTGATGAATTAACGCAGCTGGAACGTTTTAAATATATTTACATGCGTTCACGTGTCAGGAAAACTAAAGACAATAAACTTCCAACTCAGCTGATGGCATCCAGTAATCCAGGTAAGCGTGGGAATAAATGGGTGCGTGAAAGATTCATCGAAAAGATAGATAAGGATATTCAGGACAAATCCCAAATTCGTTTTATTAGCTCCAGCTATTTAGATAATGTATATTTAGATACAAATGACTATGAAGAATATCTTATGGGCTTAGATAGAGTTACACGTGAGCAGTTAATGAACGGTAACTGGTATGCTTCAGTTAAAGGTGAATTATTTGATGAGTCAGATTTCCACCTGATCTCTCATGACGAGTTTATGAAAATTCCTATTATCCGGATTATCAGATATTGGGATCTTGCTGCAACTGAAGTTCTCAACGATGACAAATTGAAAGGTAATGATCCAGATTATACTGCAGGTGTTTTATTAGCTAAAGATTTAAACGGCAATATCTACATTCTGGATTCATATGAGTTTCAATTGGAATCTAGAAACTTAATTAATGAGATTGTTAATACTGCAGCACGTGACAAGTCAGATGTGCAATATATAGAACTTGACGGTTCCACCGGTAAGAACTTTGGCCTGTTAGTTATTGATGAATTAAACAGAAGAGGCTTTACCACAGGAACTGGAAATTCACGTGAGAATAAAGTTGACCGTGCCAGAAGAGTTTCAGCTGACATCCAACTTAACGGAATTTTCCTGGTTGGGAAGGATAGAACAGGGTTTACTAAAAAATGGGCCATGGAATTTCTAGAAAAAGTTACGGCATATCCTAATGAAGCGATACATGATGACTGTGTTGTTGCATTTACCGGAGGATATGAGAAGCTGGCAACAGAAAAGCAACCTCAAAGAGTTGATGTCGATAAATGGTATTCTACATAAAAATAGCTATTTCATTATGGACATGTTAATGGACTTACTATGGACTATATAGTGGACTTTATGGACTGTCTTGTGGACTGCTTATGGACATGATGATGGACTTAATATCCACAATTTATGGAATCGTGGACTATATCATGGACATATTATGGACTATGTTGTGGACTGTCTATGGACTATACTATGGACATATTGTGGACTACTTGATGGACTGTTTATGGACATGGTAATGGATGGACTTTGATGTGGACTGCAAATGGACTGATGGATGGATGGATGGACTAATGGACAATACCAAATCAGGTATACCCCATATGTATCTGAAATCTGAGGCCAATTTGAGCTTCTTTTTTTAGGGTGTCCATAGCTATGGACTAACTATGGACTATGTTATGGACTGTCTATGGACATACTTGTGGACTGTTTTTTCAGAAATTCTTAAAAAATTGCTGCCTGCGAATATAGTCCGGCGCATATAACATTGTTATCTTTTCAGAATCTACGCAATTTTCGGGGGGTACACATTTTTTAGGGGTGTCCATATGGATGGATGTATGGACTACAGTCCACGTTATGGACTCCCGCGTGGACTGTTTCATTGTAAACTTTTCACTCAAAACCCGAAAAAAATTTTCCGCGAAAAAATCGATATAATAATTTTTTGGTAATTTTACAATTGTAATTTTGTAACTACAATACAAATTATTATTATGTTAATATAATAAAATAATATAATATAATACAAATAAAATAAAAAAATAAGTTGTTATTTTGCTATCTATTTATATAGTAGTAATTCTAAAAATAACGTTATATATTGGAGTGAGTGATATTCATGCCAAATACTAAGCAAAAATCATTTAGAATTTCAGAAGAGTTGGCAATTGAATTTGAAGTTCATGCCAGGAAAACTCAGACCAAAGAGGTTGATCTTATTACAAGATATATACAGGAAGGTTTGCAAAGAGACAGTAATCAAACAACATTGGATTAAAGTATTGAAAATGTGTAAAAAAATAGTACGAGTATGTAAATATGAAATGACGGCAATCATTTCATATCACGTAAGTTTAAACTTATAATTATTTATACAAATAGTTATATATAAACTTAATTGCAATTTTTTATATAAAATTTTGTAATACATAAAAAATTATTTTTTGCGCATTTCCGATTCTATGTGAATTATGGAAGTGTTATGAATGGAATTAATTAATGAAGAATCTTCTGATATAGTTATGGAAGATAAATATATTTTATTTGCGTTAGTTAGTAATTGCAATAATTTGAGGGCTTTATGTGGAGGCGGTTATGATGGCTGAAAAACAGGATTTCCACATCAAGGCGGATAAAGGTATGGCAGTAAGAGCTAAAGAATTATCTGGGATGACCAACAGGGAACTTTATGAGTTGGGCTGCCAGGTTGCAATCGAACAGAATAGAAATATTTTAGATGCTGAAATATTAGAACTCAATGACTGCATTGATAGGGCTAATGAACTAACTGAATCAATCAGGAGCAGACTGAGAGATAAAGAAGTTCCAACTAAGCCTAGTGATGATGCTGATACTGATGATGAGGAAATGAGAAGGAATCATTTACCTTTAGATCTCTTTAAGGAAATGGTATTATATTACATGGATGATTATGACATAGATGATTTGCAAGATCTTAGTGGAAAAAATAAAGAGGTCTTTAGATTTGTTCTTATGAACATAGCTCATCATAATATGAGTATGGACGATATTAATGATTTATATGCTGAGATGAATAAAGAATAACTTTATTTATCTTCATTACTTTTTTTATTTTTATTATTTTTTTAATAGCAATAGTTTTAAGCTTTAGTTATTGATTTTGTTATTGTTAATGTTACTCTTTTTTTGGAATTGCAATTGATTGCAATAGTGTTGCAACTCTATAAGTTAAGAGTTGCAATATTTTTTAACTAAATAATATCTTTAATTTTAACCGCAATATTTTCAGCTAATTTAACTGGTACTGCGTTGCCTATCATTTTGTATCCATCATTAACATTAGTATAATAAAAAATAAAATCGTCAGGAAATGTTTGTATTCTCGCACATTCTCTTACAGATAATCTTCTATATGGTTTTGGTGATTCTGGATCAAAAATACGTTTATCAGTATCCACTTTAATCATAGTATTTGCTTGAGGATGACATGGCGCATGTCTACCCCCTGCTTGAATTGTGAAAGACGGTTCATCCCATTTTCTAACTCTATTTCTAGACATATATATTGTTGAAAAATCCCCAGTCATATATTCATGATTGGGAATCTCCATTTCATCAAATGGATTAGCTTTATTTTTTCCATATGCTGGCAATGGTTCAGGTAAATCACCAATTGCATCTTTAAGAGTTAATTTAGGTTCAATTGGTTCTGGAAATTCAAATTCTTTATTTAAACTTTCGTGCAAACCAACTAAAAATACTCTTTTTCTATCTTGTGGAACTTCATAGTCATTTGCATTCAATACTTTAAATGAAACATTATATCCAATATCTTTTAAAGCTTCTTTGAATTTTTCAAATTCAGGTAAATGTGTTTTACAAACCATTCCTGGAACATTTTCTGCTAAAAAGAATTTTGGTTCTTTTGCTTCGATTAATCTAACATAATCATATAATAATTGTCCTCTTGAATCTTTAATTCCTTTCATGGCACCTGCTAAAGACCAACTTTGACATGGGGGACCACCAATAAAACCTACAACATCCGGAATATCCTCACCTTTAATATCTTCAATTGATCTCCTATCAATTTTTAAACCGTGGTTTTTTTCATAAGTTTTCCAACAACCTTTCCAATTATCATTAGCAAAAACAATATCAAACCCTGCATTTTCAAAACCTAAATCTAATCCTCCTGCTCCTGAAAAAAATGATGCTACTTTCATTTTATTATTCCTCCAGTAATTACATCCACATACAGTTTATTGAAATAATAGTTGTAGGCATTCCAACTATTTGAACATCAAATTTTAAACTTGGTTCTACTTTTGTAGATGCATTATGTATTCTAAAACTAAATTGCCATCCTTCATCCATAAACATTTCGATTGTATTTTTCTTTCCTGGTTTAAAATCAATCTCAACAATTCTTGTAGGTAAATTAGCTACAGGTATCACTGTAGTTGGCTCTGTTGTTTTACTTGCTTTATTTAAAGTTCCTCTTAAATTAAAAGTAAAAATCTGCGTAATCTTTTTTGCATCAACACTAACAACTTTATAAAAATCATATTCACCCAATAAATATTCAACCATTCTTTTTGGAACTTCAGAATTTAATTTATTGCTTCTTACAACCTCATCTTTAAAAGAATTCAAGAGAGGAACATAAACATCATTCTCTTTATCTGGAAGATCTCTCCATTTTGTCCCTTTAATTTTTTCTTCTTGTAAATAATCAAACAATGGATTCACTTCATCCCAGTACTGTTTTGAACATGGTATATTGAACCATTTTTCTCCAAAATCAATTCTTTTTGAGAGTCTACTGTGTTTTACTGCAAAATGATTATGTTTTAGACTTAAACCAATTTCCCATTTAACATTTCTTCTGACAATGAGAATATCACGAACATCTCCTTTTTCACCCTGACTATCTTGTTGTACCAGTAATTCGAGTTTATCATTACCATCTTCTAATATCATAGGTTCCAAATCAAAAATAGAACCAACAGCAGCAACAGCGGCTTTTTTTAAATCTGCTTGGAGATTTGTATCTATATTTTCCCAAGCTCTTTTTGTAGCTTCATAACTACTATTTTTTATAATTGTTGCTTCTCTAACTTTATTTATTTCCTCGCCTAAAGTAATTAAGGTTATGAATTCAAATGCTCGCCCTTGATCATTGCTTTTTCGACTCACTCTATCACATTCTAAACATTGTTTTTTAATAATATGTCTGTTTTTGTATTCATATATCTTTTCGCAATTATATTAATTAAATTAATTTTATTACTAATTTTATATAAAAAATATAATAAATAATATAATAGACATATATTTCAAGTGAAATATAATTACTGGAAATAATAATATTTTCTAGAAAAAAGTCTTCAGGTGATGTTAATGTTAGAATTAATAGGTATTCTTGTTGGATTGATTATAATAAATGCATTCGTTAGTTTGTTGATGGTAGACTTAGTATACAGATGTTATCGTTTATTGAAAGATGAAAAATTTGACTTGAGAGAATTGCTGGAGGAGTAAATCTAATGAAAAGACTTTTCATAGAACTTGACTATGACGGTGACTTATCTGATTTAAGAATCAGCCATGAATTAGAAAAGCTATTGGAGTATACTGATTTTGAACTTAGGAGATTCTATAGTACAGATATTGAAAACTTATTCAGAGTAACTATTGGAAATGGTTAATATGGGCATTACTGATTTTATTAAAACTAGATTATTGAATAACCGTGTTGAGCAGTACAATACTAAGCGCAGCTATTGGGGTGAGGATGAAAGACAGCCTAGAACAGACGGCATTAACACTGGCCTTGATTTGATTGATGCACTTCCTCCGGTAATTAATAAGACAATAGCTAATGCCAGATATGCTGTTAAACTTGACGGTTATACTTCAGGAATTTTGAAAAACAGAATTGATAAAGCTAATGTTAATATGATCCTGGTGGACAAGGACAATAAACTTTCTCAGGAACAGAAACTGACTTTGATCTTATGGTCCAGAAAGATAGATATTTCACAGGTTGCGAAAAATATTCTGCAAGGCGGAATGGTGGATGGAGAGGGTTTAATTAAACCGGTTGAGCGTTGGGATAAAGATATCGGCAAATATATTAAGCCGGTATTTCTAGAAATCGGCGCACACGGTTACGGCCTTAAAAAGGAATTCAATGATGATAATGAAGTGCAGCTATACCTTCATGAAATGCCTAAGGATGTTGTTAATGGAACTCCTGAAGACTTTAATAATTTTGTAAGTGTTGAAGAGGGAACATTAACGGTTAAGTATGAGCCTGAAGAGGTTATTAACTTCATGTATAATGAAATATATTCTGAAGCGCAAAGCATTATCCTGAACTGTCTTGATGATATCTATCATAAGTGTAACTTGGAGAGAAACCAGGTGGAGAGAATTAATAAGGATAATATTATTGAAGTTAAGCCGGGACTTGATGCAAACGGTCAGCCAATAATTACTGAACTTTCATCCACAGCCAAAGAAAACTTATATGCTGATTATGGAACAACGGCCGGAAGTAATGTAGCTATTGTTCCTCCAGGAATTGAATCTAAAATACTTGGGGGTAATAACTACCAGTCTGACTATACAAGACAAACGGAAATCTTTAGAAATAATATTTTAAGAACTTTTGTAACTCCACAGTCACAGGCAGGTAATGAAAAATCTAACCAGAACGTGGCCGAATACATTAACGATTCAGCTATTACAGGATTTATTGTTAATGTTGCTAATGACCAGAAATGGGTATTAAAGCATTGCAATGAATTATTGAAAAGGCAACTGGATATAATGGGTGTTAAAGATAGTTATAATGTTTACTTCAGCTATTCAAGAGATGATGTATTAAGATACATTGCAGAACTTTCAGCTGAAGGTGAGGAACTTTATGAAAACTATTTAAGTAACTTTGAAGAGGAGCAACCAGTCGGAGAGAGAATTTTCGGAGACATGGGAATGGAAGTTTAATATATATTTATATAAATAAAATAATAAAATAAATAATAAATAATATAATAAAGTGTGATTATTATGAAACATGAACTTTTTGAAGTCGGATCCTATGATTATTCTGACTTAGACGATCGCCTAAATAAACCTGTTGAATGGACTGAAGATGATCTAAAGCTAATAGCTGAAAACTATCGTGGAGGAATTCCACTAACGGAAGAACACGATAGAGTCTATATTGGCATTGGAAATAATATCTGCTATGAGAACGGCAAGCTATTCATTGACGTTCCGGATGAACTTGATATGGAAGGAAAAGGTCTATCTCCTAAAGTTGATGTTTTATTGAAAGATAAAGGAGATGCATTTGGAATTGATACTATGAGTTTAATTGATGTTGGCGTTACAAAAAGCCCTAGAAAAATTACCCTGTTGAATTCTGATATAACTGGAGATACAGGAGATACTGGTGAGACTGGAAATCCCGCACCTGCTCCGCAGCCACAACCTCAGCCTCCAAGCAAAGACGCTAATGTAGCAACTACTTTATTATTGGAGAAACTTCAAGGTAAAGATGCAGAGATTGGAAAGCTTCAGGATGAAATTAAAAATCTAAAAGAAGAATCTGAAAAATATGAAGAAATTAAAAAAGCTATTGAAGAGGATAAAGAATTTTTAGATTCTAAAGAAGATATCTTAAAAGAATTATCTGAGTTGCGTAAAGCTGAAAATGAAAGAAAGATTAAGGAATACGAAGCTAAGTATAACTTTAACTATAATGAGAATCAGCAGGATAAGGAAATTATTGATAAGCTATTATCCGGTGACGTTGATATGGAACTGATGGAAAAACTTGCTGAGAGAAGAATAAAAATTGAAGCTAGTAATGACGGTTCCGCACCAGGTGGTAGAAATCCCTCAAACTCAGGAGATACTGGTGAGACTGGCGCAACTGGAAGTACTGGAGATGAGGATGCACCTTCTTTTACTACTCGTGAAGAATATAATAAAATTTTAAAGGACATGGGATTCAATAGAACTAGAATATAGCTATGACGGTGTTTTTTAGTTACTTTTACACTTGAGCTATAGATTTTCATTGAATCACTCTTTGATTATTTGGTGGGGAGAGTGCTTTTTACATTTTCACGCTCTCCCTTAAACACCGTGCATTGTAACCCTTAATGCCTAAACTAAGGGGGGACAAGCCCCCCTTTAGATTACCCATGATAGCACAATGCAAAATAATGTTTAGCATATACTTTCATAACCTCGAACCGACCGCTAAAGGGTCGGTTCTTAAATCTGACAAACTATAATATTCCAAATCCATAAACTCGGAATGGGGGACAAGCCCCCATTCCTCGGGACCTGACATTGCCATTATTGTTAGGTCTATAGTATTGGCCTTTCGCTTACGCTCAAGGCATCCAGTCCGACCTAAAGGTCGGACTGCATATAATGCTATGCTGATTATAGTAAACTCTTTTTATTCAATGATGACTTACGGAACCGACCGATAAATGGTCGGTTCCTCCCTATAGTATTGCTCGCCAATTCTATTCACCCCACCTATACCACGCCTCCCACTTCGGCCTCCCGTTGGTCGGCCTCGGGTCGGCGTGGTTATGGTGGGGCGAATTGGCTCGCTTATAACGTGGGTATGGCAAGGTGGATTGGTCCAAAACTAATAATTCATTATGACTATTTTTCGCACAACATTAACCTATCAAATAATTAATGTTACTGTTAATTAAAACAAATCAAAATGTAATGTATACAATATAATTGTATCTGTATTACATTAACGGCAAGGATATTAAAAAACAAATTACATTTCAACTATGCATATACATCAACTACATTTCAAAAACAAGTTTCTATTAACAAATGGCTGGCGTTAATGTTAATCTGGATTTGGCCATGGCTATTGTTAATGTTAATGTTAATGTTAGTGTCATTATCATCCATAGCTACTTTTTACTTTTCATTTTCTGAAGTGAATTTCACATTAACGGACGGTAATGTTAATGTTGATTCTCTTTCAACCCGTGCATATATATCGCAGTGCAAGGGAAAACAACTTTTAAATCTCCAAACGTTAATGTTAATGTCGATTTTGGTTCTGGTTCAGCTATCTTTAATGTTAACGTTAATGTTAATTAAATCAAAAGTAGAATTATAGTTTTAATTATCTGATAAGGATTGTCACATTAACGGCAGGGGTGTTAATGTTGGACTTTCTTTCAACTCGTGCATATATATCAAAGTGCAGGGGAAAACAAAATCCGAATATGGAATCGTTAATGTTAATGTCAAATATTACTTTGTTTATTATATATTTTATATAAAAGAGATAATATAAGTTAAAGTATGACATTGCAAACGGAATTACAAATCAATATTGTAATGAGTAATTACACTGAAAGGAGCAGTAGCTATTCATCAAACTATGATTATATATTGTTAGATTCGTTATCTAGTAGTTCTTATTCAAGTTTATTCAGAAGTGATTTGAAAAATCTAAAGATCAAAACCCTGGACAACACAGAATGTAATGTATTATACCTTCCATCTTATGGATCCAAACCTGCATGCATCCTGGTAAGAATTCCTGTTGGAAAAATTTCTCAAACAACTAAGCTATTGCTGGATGTTTATGATAGATCAACAACCTTCAGCAGCACTTTATCAACTGGCGGTGAGGTTCAATTTTTTGATGCAAACAATGATACATACTCAGATTTTTTTGAAACATGTCAAGGTTTAAGTGTAGAAAATGATGCAATTGATTCAGGAAAAGTGATACGTTCACGTTTTGTTCCAATGGAAGTTTCATGTTTATGTACCAAAAATTTATCTGGCCAATCCGCTGCAAATGGTAGGGTAGTTTTTGCCAGATTCAAAAGAGCAAGTGGAGCTATTACTGCTTATGATTCTTTTAACTATCCATATGGTGATGATGAACAATTATTATCTACGTTTATGCAGACAGATTATAATTTCACGCCATATCAAGAAGATTTGAAAGTTAGTTCCATAATGACCGGACAGGAAAAACAATATTGTTTACTTGATGGTGTCAGTGATTTAGTAATGTCTTCATCATGGGACGCATATAATTCAGGAACGGATGAGGAAGGAGATTGGAAACAATACCATTATCATATGAGAGCAGGAAGTGGATTCTCAGCTAGTTCTGATTATCTAGAAGGATTTATAAGAAACAATCCAACGCAGGTTCATCAAACAAGTTATCATGAGGTAATGATTGATGCAACATTTTATGAAGATTCAGAATTATCAAGTTTCAATTACTTTGATTTAAAATGGCTATTGGTATTTCCATCACCTATTATTGCATTCAACGATATTCCAACAATAACAGTAACGGAAAAAGATTCTAAAACTGGAATCAGATTATATAAAGGAAGTCATGAATACACTAAGGCCTACAGAGGCTCAACGTTAATGTGGGACGCTAATGATGAAACAATGAGTGATACGGGACTTCACATTCCAGACAAAATAAAAAACAAGAATTGGGATTGGGTGTTTTAAGATGATTATTGATTATGATGTTAATTCAACAATAGGACACGGCCGTGGATATCCAACAGGACTGGAGCATTCAGAAAAGATGGATGTTATTGCCTGTTTATTGGATGAGGGCGAAAGGACTTACGTTAATGATGAACATACGGCATGGATTTCAGAAAACCAATGCGGAGTAGGTGAGATGGTAACGTTAGATGAATCATCCACAATGCAGCATACAATTGTTAGAAAAGCCAAAGAAGGTGATTTAGCATTTGGTTATCTTTTAGGTAAGGTTCAGATTAAGTCTTCAGGCCATACATTAGTTACTGTGGCCGTGCTTGGAGACGTCTTCAGGCTAAAATTGAAACGGCCAACACCAAAGGAAATATTGCCGAACACTAGAATTTACATTGACAGTGACGGAGAGTGCAATCCTGAACATGGCCATGACTTAAGACTGTTATCCATTGTTAATCTAACGGAAAACGAAACTACTGATTATATCAGAGTTTATAGACAAATGTCTGAGATTGAAATGTATCCTGAATCTCAGAACTGTATTGATCTTGCTGACTGTTCCTTTGAACAGGATGAAATAACTCATGTCGTTAATATGATCATACCTTCAGAATCCAATATTATGGCGCAGGCCAATTATGTTAAAGATGCTGACGGTGTTACTTATTGTGAACTTCCGGATGTAGCTATTGTTAATGATGTACGGTTCGTTTGGGAAGATAACAAGTTATACATGGAATGGGAAGGTTGTGATGATGGTCAAAATGTATACTTTATATAAACAAAATAATAAAATATATAATAAAACATATAATATTATAGCGAGGTTGTTATTATGACAATAAGGAAACTAGTCGGAACTTTAGAAAACAAAGGACCATACATTGACCAATCAACAGGTCACTGGTTTTACTGGAACGGAACTAAATACGTCGATAGTGGTTATCCTTATGCCGTAAAACCCGTAATATCATTTAAAATTGAAGATGGTATTTTATATTATTCAATTACTTGGGAGGCACAATGAAATACATAAAATACTTTGATACAATCGAGGAATACGAATCCTGGATGAGCATAGAAGAAAACGCAGAGGAAGTATACAGGACTGAAGAAAAGATTTGCGTGGACGGTATAATTTTAAGTCATACTAATGAGCCATTTGTCGAGGAGGTAAACAGTAATGATTTATGAATGGTTAGAAGCCAATAGAAAGGATATTGACATATTAACTTCATTTTTAGTCACTGCTATTCCAGTAATCATGTTATATTCAGAAGCGTTAGGCATTAGTGAAAATACTGTTCCTTACTGTATCCTAATGATAGTGTTAGGTATAGCTAGCCATTATGCAAGTAGGATAAGAGGAGAAGGCGATGTTGAAGACGCTAAAAAACAAACTAAAAAAGTTTTGGGTTGTCCTGAAAAGCAATAAGCTTCTTTGGAGGATATTGTTATCATGAACAGATTAAAAAAGAAGATATTCCTTTGTAACTTTACCAAAACAATATCAAGTGCCGTATTAACGGCTGTAGCTATCAACATCATAATGACCAATGCAACCAAATATGCTTTACTGGAAGGACTAATACCATTTGCTGTAGCTATTGTTATTGTTACAGCAATTGACTTTTATGAATATAGATATGAGAAAGAAGACCAGATTAACTTGGATGAATTGGAAGAGAGAATAGAAAAGCTGGAGAAAGAACAATGAAAATATTGATTGCAGTTCCAACATTTGAAAACATCAAACCAGAATGTTTCAAAAGCATATACGGCCTTAAAAGACCTGAAGGCTATACTCTTTACTTTGATTATGTCAGAGGTTATGATTGCGCTAAAGCAAGAAATCAAATAGCTAAAAATGCAATGGCCGGAAACTATGATTATGTGTTAATGGTAGATTCAGACATCCAGCTTCCATCAGACACATTAGTTAAGCTATTGGAATGTGAATCAGATATTGCCCTTGGATGGTATTATCGCAAGAGAACAAAATCAGATCAAACAATAATCTATACTTTCGGAAAAGACTTCAACGATAACAACTGCATCACAGGCACTACAATGATCAATGAAGTGCCTAGACCAATTGAAGTTAAAGGCGGTGGCCTTGGAATTGCATTAATCAAGGTAGATATCTTTCATCATCTTCCATATCCATATTTTAAATTCGTAACTTATTCTAATGATACAGTATTGTCTGAAGATTTATATTTTTGCAATCTAGCTAATGGAAATGGCTTTAATGTTAAATGCAATCCGGATGTTAAAGGAAATCATATATTCGAAATATTAATGTGATAAACATGACTGATACAATTGTCTTACTTGAAGAGCAAAAAGAGATTACCACATTCCTATTGGATGATGGGGCTAAAACATTAGTCGATGATGTAATAACTCCAACGGGCAGTAATCTTGGATTTGAATACTCCGACAAATGTATGGTTGATGATATACTTTGTATTTCTGAAAAATCAACAATAGGAAGTGAATGCTTAAAGAAATTCACAGGCATTGAAGTTCCTGTTGGTATCCTTGTTAATGAACCTGTTGTAATGACAAACGGGGATAGAAAAGGAAGAGTACTTCTTTTAGGTGGACTTTACAGATTGAAACTTTCATCATCACAAACGGTTAAACCTGGTGATAGAATCAAATTAACATCAGCTGGAGCTATTGTTGATAATGAAGGTCAATTCATAGCATTTCATCCCGTTAATGATTCGGATGAATATGAGTATGTCAATTGTTTCCAAATAAGTCTTGGAGGTAAAGGAGAGAAAGGAGACACCGGAGATACAGGTGCTGCTACTGTTATCTTAGGGTCTTATGATACTTTCGAAGAATTAATAGCAGCACATCCAACTGCAAATGAAGGGGATGCATTCTTAGTAAATGGTGAATTATTCGTTTGGCATAGAGATTAAATTAATAGAGGTGTTTTATACATGGCATGGGAAAGCGTTGGTATGATAAAAGGGCCGAAAGGCGACACTGGTGATAAAGGAGATACCGGTGATACAGGAAAAGCATTTGAATATTCAGACTTCACACCAGAACAATTAGCAGGATTAACTGGTGAAAAAGGAGATAAAGGAGATACAGGTGCTAAAGGTGACACTGGAAAAACTGGAGCAACCGGAGATACAGGACAAAAAGGCGATACTGGAGCAACAGGTGCAACTGGTGATAAAGGTGATACCGGAGATACTGGAGCCAAAGGTGACACTGGTGCCACAGGTGCAACCGGTGATACTGGAGATCCATTCTCAATATACAGGACATATGAAAGTGTAATAGCAATGAATGCTGATGCAGCTAATGTTCCTGAAGGAATGTTTGTAGCTATTCAATCAACAGTTGAAGATCCCGATAATGCAAAGCTATACTTGAAAGGTGCAAATAGCTTCAGCTTCGTTACAGATATGTCAGGTGCAACTGGTCTTAAAGGAGATACAGGAGCAAAAGGAGATACAGGCGATACCGGAGCAACTGGTGCTACTGGTGATAAAGGAGACACTGGTGATAGAGGACCTCAAGGCGTAACAGGTGATAAGGGAGATACCGGAGCCAAAGGCGATACTGGTGATAAAGGTGATAAAGGAAATACTGGAGACACTGGAGCCAAAGGTGATACGGGCAATACTGGTGATAAAGGTGATACAGGCGATAAAGGCGATACTGGTGATAGAGGACCTCAAGGATACAGTACAATTATCAAAGGGTCTTATGCAAGTTACGCTGATTTAATTGCAGCTCATCCAACAGGAACAACAGGAGATGCATATCTCGTTAATGGAGAGCTTTACGTTTATCAATAATTTTCAATTCCATAAATCCCTGTAGGAAGTACTACCTATTAACGGGTGTACTTCCTTTTTTTTTAAAACAAACAAAAGGTGATAAACAATGGCATGGGTAAATGTAGGAATACTAAAAGGTGATACTGGAAATACTGGTGCTAAAGGAGATACTGGTGCAACAGGTGAAAAATCAAATGCAATCTGGACAACAACTACTGCACCAACAACTCCAAATTATACATTCGATACAACAAAGCTTGTAGGACCTACTGGATTTTCTCCAAAGGTCGGAGATATAATTGTCTACAGCTATTACAGATATCAGATAACATCAATCTCAGGAACTTCAGCAGTATCAACATCAAGAGTTTCAATCAGAGGAGCAGCAGGTGCTACTGGCGCAACAGGTGCAACTGGTGCTACCGGAGCTACTGGAGCAACTGGCCCTGTTAATCTTGCAAGCTCTTTAGATACAACAGATAACACTAACGCAATCAAGAATGCACCGGTAGCTACTGCTATTCAAAATATTCAAACAAGTATTGGAACAATAACATCCACACAAACATCTAATCTTAACTTACTCGGGAGCTAATTAAAATGAGTTTCACTCCTCCAGACTTTTCACAAATCCTAGCTAATGAACAGACAATGAATTCAAGATTAACAACATTAAGAAATAATCTAAGAGCCGGTTTGACAAATGCAGGAATCAGCTATGATCAATCAGACAGTATCAGTCAGCTGATTGACAGGTATGTGATTCTTCCAATATTTCAAACGGATGTTAATGTTAATCCAAATACTGCAGGCAAGCTAGGAACATTATATAAGATGTCGAATATCAGCTCTGCAGCATGGTCAAGTGCCAATAATGGAAATTATTATGTAACCTATATCAGTGACACTACTCAAAACCAGTTCCAGGAAGACGGATGGTATTATACGGCCACATTTGGTAAATTCAACACTTCGCCGGGAACCTATTATTATGGTGACAATAACGGATGGAGGATTGAATCAAAATTCGAAATAACAGATGGATGGAATGGACTGATGGGAATAGGATTCATGATAGATGCAAACTATTCAGAATCCGGATTGGTTAAAGATTATAATGCTGATGGATATGTCGGTACATTCATAGGTTCTATTGGAGGATATCCTGGAGTCTTTTCATTTGACGGAGGATGGGGTGTTCCAAGAAGTTCAGTTGCAGGTGATGATCCATTTCCTGAAGGAACAATGATACTTGAAAAAGGTGATGACTATGAAATGAACTATCTTTTCAAGGACAATAACAACAATGAAATAATGTCAGGAACATGGGATCCATTCAATACATGGAATTCAGACGAGATAGTCTTTGGAGCATACGGCAGTGACGCCTACAAAACAAGCAGCCACACGACCTGTCTTACAAAAGCTACTAAAATATATTATGAACCAGAATAAGTGGAGGTGTTAATGTGAGCATAGCCAGTAATGTTATTTTAGAAAACACAAGGCTTGGAGCAGTTAGAACTAAACTCAGAAACAAATTAACAGAGTATAATATCTGGTGGGATAATAGTCTCACAATATTTGAGCTTGCAGAACGGTTGGTCATGATGTTTGGTGTAACAATCGTCTCCACGGTAAAATCAACTGTAGTGGCTCCAGAGGGATTTACATACAGCGTAACACTGGAAGACAGTAATGTCCCTGTTGACTGGTGGATTAATGGAACTCACAGTACCGTTAGAACAAACAGTAATGGGGTCTCATCTGTTACAGTGCAGTATGTTCAGAATGCAACAGGAACAGTAGTCTGCAGAGTCGGAAGAAAAGAAGTGATTAATATTAATTACACTTGCGTTCCATTTGTAAGCTTTGATGATTATGCTTGGGACTACAATACCGGAAGCTATGATATTGTAAAATATCCGACAAGCACCACACATACATTTAATGTAACTTCTGTGAGCTATTATGAAGTTTATAATCTTGCTAAAGCTGTTGGAACTGGTAGTGTTGTAATGGCAATACCTAAAGTATACTCCAACGGTATTGGCGGGACAAATGGAATACATATACAGGCAGCTATTTTTCAGAAAAAGGATAGTAATTCTGGATGGGGTGATGCAATAGCTTTAGTCAATTCAAATTCATTAAGCCATTATCGTGATACAAAGATTCTTGAACTTGGAGCATATCCTGGTAAAAAAGGATTGAAATATTCTACTTCTGATCATGTAGTGCGGGATGTTAATATTACAACCGGACAATTAACATTGGATTCTCAAATGTATTATTTTGATTTGTATTTTGATAATGGACATGTTAAAGCTACAATAAGGCATGGCAGTACATATGATTTCACATATGATGCCGATATAAGTGATAAAATAACATTCAATACTTTTTATCCTGCAATAATGATTTATGATGCAGGAGGACACATTCAATGGGAAAGCATAAGTGTAGAACCATGGACATATGAAGCGTGATAATTATGGACGATACAATTGTTTTGTTGGAAGAGCGAAAAGAGATTACAACATTCCTATTAGATGAGGGAGATATAACGGAAACCGTTAATGTTATTCCAAGCGGTAGTGTTAAAGCTTATGATTATTCCGGAGTAAAGATTCATGCTGAAGATGTTGTAACTCTATCAAGCAAATCTCAAATAGGAAAAATTCATGTGAGAAGATACTGTGAAGATAATGAGGACTGCTTAATCATGGGCATTGCCGTTAACAATCCAGTTACAATGACTGGAGGAAAAAGAAAAACGGCTATTTTAATTCTAGGCCATATATTTAGATTTAAACTAGCTAGTGGAATTAAAAACATTAATGTTAAAGACAGAATAGCATTAACACCAAATGGAGCGGTCGTTAATGATGCAGGAACATGCTTTGCAATGCATCCTGTAGAAGATTCAGATAAATATAATTTTATTGAAGTTTTTCTTCCTTACAATTCTTCAGCCTGTAAATCAGAGCCAATACCTCCATGCGGAACTTACTGGGAGACATTATCTGATGAATCAATAGCTGATATATCTTCTGACTTTGAAAGCAATTTCATTAATGCATATGCTGCAAAAAATGTAGGCTTAGCTAGTGACAATGCAGGAGAGTTTTATTTAACTGGTGAGCCAAGTTTTTTTGAAGATCCAATTTTCATAGGAGCACTAGTCAAACAAGGAAGCCCTGTATATTACAATGATCCAATGCAAATCAAATTCAAATTCAAAATAGACGGGTATTATAATTATGGTGGCTTTGGCTTCTGTGTCAACACAGATGGAATTGGCGGAGTCTACATTGGAGTAATAGGTTCAAAGCCGGGAATTTTAGGCATTGGTGATTACTTGGAAGACCTCTATACGATATCAGACAGTTCTGTAACTCTTGAAAAGAATGCTGAGTATAGTGTAATATTTACAAATAATCCTGAAGATGAGAATTACGTGATGAAACTATATGATGAAAACAATGAATTAATATCAACTGTATATTTCCTAAAATCATACATATACGATAATCCATACTCTGATGTGGATAAAACTAAACCACTGCATTTCGGAAATGTACAACAATCATGGGGTAATTATTTAAGTAAATTTACCATTAAAGAGGTTGAAATAAAAACTCCAATAAGGTGATAATATGGTAGAGACAACAAACTGGATTGAAATCGGAAGAGTACAAGGTGATACAGGGCCGAAAGGAGATACTGGTGATACAGGTCTTGGAACAACAATAAAAGGCAGCTATTCAACATATGAAGAATTAATAGCTGAACATCCAACAGGAGATGCTACAGATGCATATCTTGTAGACGGCGAATTATACTACTGGAATGATAATGAAAACGAATGGATGAGTGCGGGTTCCATAAAAGGAGATAAAGGTGATAAAGGGGACACAGGTGAAAAAGGTGATAAAGGAGATACTGGTGCGAAAGGCGATACAGGAGACACGGGTCAGACTGGAGCAACTGGACAAAAAGGAGACACAGGACCTAGAGGTGAAACTGGAGCAACAGGAGCTACTGGAGATACTGGTCCGGCCGGGGCAACTGGCGAAACTGGGGACACCGGTGCTACTGGTGCTGGTCTTAATATTAAAGGTTCGTATAATACTTACGAGGAATTAATACACGACCATCCAACTGGTAATTCTGGGGACTGCTATTTAGTCAACGGCTCCCTTTATGTTTGGAATGGAAATGCTTGGGAAAACGTAGGAAGCATAAAAGGAGATACAGGTGACACTGGAGCCAAAGGTGATACCGGAGATACAGGTGTTAAAGGCGATACTGGAGACACAGGTGCAACTGGGGATAAAGGAGATACTGGAGAAACCGGTCCTAAAGGTGATATGGGTGATACTGGACCTCAAGGATTAAAAGGCGATACAGGAAATACGGGGGCCAAAGGGGATACTGGAGATACAGGTGCGAAAGGTGATACTGGTGCAACTGGAGATAAAGGAGACACTGGTGATACTGGACCTCAAGGATTAAAAGGCGATACAGGAAATACGGGAGCCACTGGAGAAACCGGTCCTAAAGGTGATACAGGTGTAGGTAGTGATGAGGAAGCTGGATGGAAATTGCCAGTTGATGAAATAAGAACAACAAATACATTACCAACGGGCGTTAGTGCAGGTTATCGTGTAGCTATTGTAACAAGCTCAGTAATGGTCATTAAAGAATATAATGGAAGTTCCTGGGATACTGAAAGTCTTGATCCATACAGTGTAATTCCATTAAAACATTCTGGTGATATTCAGATGTATTTAGCTAAATCTTCAGGGCCTGTTTATATGGGTGTTGATTATGGTGTTTTCGGTAAATTCAGATTCATGACTCAGGCAGCATATGATGCGCTACCTTCATATGATAACGATACTATTTATTTTGTAAGAAGTTCATAATTGGCTTTTTAAATCATATAAGCCAATACTGTCAAAGTCAGGTGTTAATGTGGCTGAAACATCTTTTATTTGGCTTAAAGTAAATGTTCCCATTTCTTTTTCTATTCCATCTACAAGGCCATATAATAGATAATCTCCATTATCAAGTTTTTCACCAGCTAGAACATACCAATCCCAATCACCATTGGTAAAGCGTGCAACAATTGGTGGATTATCCATTTTATCTGCATCTTCGATAGTTGGTAATTCAATATTATTTTTTTCAAAAACGTCTGTCATGGTATAGCTCCATAGCTAGTTCTTTTCTAAAATTAATTTTGCATCTTGTCCATCGCCATAGATAGTTTTAAGTGAGTATTCATCAGAACAACTTTCTTCTAACTTACTTTGAATTTCTCCAAGTTTGTCAAATGAATCCATTAACTCTCCATCAATAACAATATTAAATGTGTAATCATCTATTTTAGAAACATTAACTCTTGGGTCTTCTGCAATAATATCTATTGTGTTATGTATTTTTTCTAGATCGTCCATTAATGTTCACCCTTAAAATTTGAATTCAATCTTATTATTTTATTTGATTTTTCAATTAAAATACTTTTCAAATGATCTCGTTAATTATTAATATAGTTGTTAAATAAATATAATAGATGTCGGAGAAATTAATATGGATAAAACTGTCGTTGAATTATTTGCAGGTGTTGGAGGATTCCGTTGTGGATTTAATGAGGTAACTTTTGACGGTAATGAAGTTACAGAAAAACCTAATTGGGATTTCGTTTGGGCTAATCAATGGGAACCATCCACTAAAACACAAGCTGCATTTGATTGTTATTGTGAAAGATTCGGCGAATCTGATAATCATGTATGTAAAGATATTAATGAAATCACTACTAATGAGATAGATATAATTCCAGAACATACTCTTTTAGTTGGCGGATTTCCATGTCAAGATTATTCTGTAGCAAGGTCTTTATCAAATGAAAAAGGTATTGAAGGCAAGAAAGGTGTATTATGGTGGGATATAGCTAAAGTTTTAGAAGCTAGAACTCCTTCATTCGTTTTACTTGAAAATGTAGATAGATTACTTAAATCACCTTCAACTCAAAGAGGCCGTGACTTTGGAGTAATGTTAAGGTCATTTCTTGATAATGGTTATGCTGTTGAATGGAGAGTAATTAATGCAGCAGAATATGGTTTTCCTCAAAGAAGGAGGAGAGTATTTATTTTCGCATATCATGAATCTACAAATTATTTTAAAAAGATGGTTAATATTCCAGCAAAACAAATTATCTATAATGAGGGTATTTTCGCATCAACTTTCCCAATAAGCGATGCTGAATTAGGTGATGACAATGAAAACATATCTAAATATGAAGACATCGTTTACATCAGCGAAGAATTTAAATTTCCATTCCTGAATGCCGGATGCATGATTAATGGAGACATTCATACATATAAAGTTGAACCTAATTACTTTGGTGAATATAAAACATTGGGAGATATTCTTGAAAATAATGTTGATGAAAAATATATTATATCTCCTGAAAAACTTGAAAAATGGAAATATCTAAAAGGTTCTAAAAGAATTGAAAGGAAAAAACCAAACGGTGAAACTTATTGTTATTCTGAAGGAGCTATTGCATTTCCAGATAAATTAGATGTTCCTGCAAGAACAATGCTTACTAGTGAAAGCACAACAAATAGAAGTTCCCATATAATTGGCGTTGATGAGGAAAATGATATATATAGAACATTAACTCCTGTTGAAACTGAAAGGATTCAAATGTTCCCAGATAACTGGACTAACGTTGAATCTAAAGCCATGACCGAAAGAAGAAGATATTTCATGATGGGTAATGCTTTAGTTGTTGGTATTGTTCAAAAGCTAGGAAAACATTTAGAAAAAATCGTTGAACAGGAAGATTAGCTATTATCTTAAATATAATCTTCACTATCTAATTTTTCAACAATATAAAGTCCTTTGACCCACATTTGTTGTCTATACATTTTAATTCCATTTAATGTCAATGGTTTGACGTCTGATGTTGAACTAGTTCCTCTAACAAAAACATTTCCTTCTGAACTCTTAGGGAAATTAGGGGCACTCATAATATTTCCACTTCTATTTTTACGTGGTTGTCCATTTTTGTCCAGGACAATAACATCCTCTAATTTATCATTAACAACAAGATCTTTAATTCTTTCCCAAGTTTTACGAACATCATTTTCAATGAATTCTTCATCAAACGTGATCATTTTAAATCCTAAAAAGTTATTTTCATTCCATTTTGCTTTAGCATGAGGTCTTTGGAATATTATGCATAAAAATCGATTATTAGCGAAGTAATCATAAGATTGTGATTCTTCGAATTCAATATCTTCACTAAACTCGCTAAAATCAATAGTGAATAGCTTCATATCTTCTTTTCTTAATCCTCTTTCCGTTAATGTTAATGTTTTACCCATAATACCTAATTTACTAAATAATTTTATGCCTTGCATTTTTTTAGAGGTTCCACCAAACATCTTAACAATAATCTGTTCACCAATAGACTTATTAACGGTTTTAACATTAATATTCAATAAATCAATAAGTTCCTGAATTGATTTTCCTTTATATTGTTCTGTTAAGTTGTGACAGGTTTCATCAATTTCAGAATAAGATGTATATGTTTTAGGTAGTTGTTCGAGAGTTTCACCAAAGTGATCTTGTATAATTGAAGATACAACAGTTCTCTTTAATCTAAATCTAGGTTTATGCGGCCATTTAGGAGCAGTATCAATATACATTAACTTTGGTCGTAATTCATAGGATATCCTTGGATATTCATCTTCATAATTATCAAATTCATCCTGTAAGTATCTTATAAAGTTTCTAACTATAGTCCAGTCATTTTTTAATATCTCTGTGTCTTCAGAATTGAATTCATAAAATTGATATCCCTTAATTGGAAAGTTTGCATACCCTGCTGCTTTAACGGTAGTTGGTGAATCATATAAATAATAAACAAATAATAAGTGAGCTAGTTTATGCCAGAAATTTGAATCATCAAAAGTTTCATCAACAATAACATCTGGTGAAACGGCAGTAATGCTCATAGGTTCTTTAGCAACAAATTCGGTTTTATTCTTTTTATATTTAATACCAGTTGTCTTTAATTCTACTTTAACACCATCAACATCCAAATCAGGTTCTTGTCTAGTATCTGGAGGATAACCTAATACAGATTGTTCAATAACATCTCCAGCTATTCCTGTAATCTTAGGATGTATCTTTGTCCTATCAAAAATATTATTAGAATCAACTTCACCTAATGTTTTATTGAGGCATTCATCAAGAATTCTTTCCAAATCCTTTTTATGAAAAAAATGATAATTTGACATATATCTTCACAGTCTATATGGGGCTTTTGAATGTAGTTTTGTGTTCGGTAAGATATAAATCTAATTAATTATTAAATTATTAATAAGTGAGTATATAAGGAATGAAATAATGGATGATAATAATCAAAATTCAATAGTAGATGATATTATTAATTTCTTTGAAAAATTTGGTGCTTCTAATGAATTAAGTAAAAGAAATTCCGACACTGGAGAATTCTTTTCAGAAGAATATTGTAATTTTATTTTAGACCTTGGAAAAAAATATGGATTATACGATGAAGTTAAAGAAGCAAAAGATGTTAATTATATTTTAAATTTAGAAGATGATTTATCCGACTTTTTTAGAAATAAACTAATTACTACATTTAACATAGAATAAAGTGATCATATATGGAAATATCAGATGAAATGTTAAAAGAAATTAGCTATGTAGAAATATCCAAATATAGGAAAAAAGTAATGAAAGCTTTAGAAGATGATGTAAAGATTCCTTCTCAAATAGCTAAAGATTCAGAAATTAGACAAAACCATATTTCAAAAGTTTTATCTGAATTAAAAGCTCATGAACTAGTTGAATGTATTAATCCGGAAGTTAGAAAGGGTAGACTATATAGACTAACTCCCAAAGGGGATGAGCTAGTTAAAAACATTAATGCTGATTAATCTATTTTTTTATAATAATTACCTTTTCATATAAATATTGCTCTAAGTCGGTAAAATTACAAGGTGAGGGCAATATTGCCTTGGACTTATATCAAAAAGCATTTATAATCGTTTATTCATATAATACATAGTGATTATTATGAATAACGATAGAATAAAAAAATATGATGAACTTGATGTTGATGAAAAGGAAGTTCTTGATAGCTTTAGAAAAATGAAGCTAATGTATGACCATGCCAGATTCAAATTACATAAACTTCAGGTTGAAGATCTCATTAATGATTATGAGCAGCTAAAGAAATTACGTGAAGAGATTCAGGTCAAATACTTTTCAATTTATGAAGAGTTACTTGCTGAAGATTTAATTGAAGGCGAATTAGATGCAGGTATCTGGGGCATTACGCGAGAACATGAAAATGAGGTTTGGGATTCTGAAATAAGACTAATCAGCGATATTAAAAGGGAATTTGATATGGCCATTGGCATGATTGAAAGTGGTGAGGCTGAGCAGGCTATTATTGCTGATGAAAATAATTTATAGTATCATTAACATATATATTATTGAAAGCAAATCATTCCGACTTTTTGTTTTCCATAGAAATAAGTCATTTAAATTTCACTAATTATCCTTAACAACTATTTTTGGCTTATTTCTATTCTATCCTTTAGCTATTCTATTTTTAAACCGTTAATGTCAATCGTTAATGTTAATGTTAATCTCCACGCAAAATTAAAAAAAGTAGCCATTATATAGAGATATTTATATAACATAAATAATAAATTATATAATATTTAATATAAGTGGAGGACTAATAATAATGCCAGATACAATTGTTTTACTTGAAGAAAGAAAAGAAGTTACAACTTTCTTATTAGATGAAGGTACAATTACTGCAACTACTGTAACAACTCCAACTGGAGAAACACCAGGATATGAGTATGCAGGCAATAAAATCAAAGTTGATGACGCTGTAACATTATCAGCTAACTCAGACATTGGAAAACCTACAGTTAAAAAATACACCGCAGCTGAAGGCGAAATTATTTTAGGTATTGCAGTTAACGATCCAGTTACCATGACTGGTGGTAAAAGAAAAACATCCATTCTTGTATTAGGCCATTTATTCAGATTAAAATTAGCTAGTGGATTATCAAACATTGCCGTTAATGATAAAATAGCTTTAAGCAGTACTGGAGCTATTAAATCTGAAGACGGTGAATATATTGCAATGCACCCTGTAGCTAGTTCTGACGATTACAAATACATTGAAGTATTCAGGCCATACGATATTGGAACCACAGGCCAAACATAAGGTGATAATGAATGATTACAAAAGGAAATAATACCAAAGTTCAAAATGAGGTAATAGCTCAAACTATTACTGATGAAACTGCAAAAAGATTGAAGTTAGCTAGATTGTTTCCTAAACAAGAGATTAAAGAGAACTCTGATTATTATACTTACTTTAGACAAAACATTAATCTTGATGAAGCTATTAAAAAAGGTCTTCTTGGTGAGGCTAAAGACATTGCTCCTGGTGCATCTTTACAAGAACTCAACATTAGAAAACCAGTAACAGACACTATTTCCATTGATACTGTTGGTGGTGTCCTTAACGTTAATAAAGATGTATTCGACAGTGATATTGTTTCATTTGAAGATTTATTAGGTGATGTAGCTACTGTTATTGCTAATCGTATTGAATTTAACATTTACGATACCATAACAAGCTCTCCAAACGTTCCTATCTATAATACAAGTGAAACTCAGGATACTATGGATGCTTACGGTAAATTTGTTATCAAAGCACAGGAAGCATTCAAAGGTAACGCTGGTGCTGGCGCTGACTTAACAATAATGGCTGAGTCATACAAAACTTTAAGCTATGTTAAACAATTAGCTTACGCTTCAAATAAATTGGTTCAGCCTGTAGAAGATATTAAAGAATATTACGGTATTGATAATATCGATCTTTTAGGAACAACCCAAGCTGACGGCGGATCATTAATAGGTGACAAGGACTATATCGGATTTGATCTTCGTAATGCACCGTTAACAGTATTGTACTCCAAATCTTCAGGAACTACTGTTGCACCTATTACAAGTGACGAGAACATTGCAGACTTCTATCCGCTCATTGAAATAATGAGAAAAGACATTTACGATGAATTACCTCAATATACAAAATTATTTATACAATCAAAAGTAGGAATATTATTAAATAAACCTGGACTTGCTTTGAGAGGTACTTGCAGGCCATAGGAGGGATACGCTAAATGATAACAAAAGGAAATGATGTTAAAGTACAAAACGAAGTAATGGCTCAAATTGTTGCTGACACTTCAGCCAAATGGATGAAATTCACCAGATTACTTCCAAAGCAAGAGATAGAAGAAAATTCACAATACTATACCTATATGTCTCAAAGAGTCAATATAGAGGAAGCTATTCAATCTGGCGTGCTTGGAGAGGCTAAAGACATTGCTCCAGGTGCTACCCTTCAGGAATTAAACGTGAGAAAACCAATCAGTGAAACTATCTCCATTGACACTATCGGTGGAGTATTAAACGTTTCCGCTCAAATGCTTGATTCCAATTTAATCTCCGTTAATGACATGCTTCAGGATGTAGGTATTCTTATCGGCCGAAGTATTGAAAAGGCAGCTATTGACATGATTGAAAACTCATCCAAAGTTGCCACATATGATTTTGAATCAAGTGATGATACCGGTATGACCATCCTCAAAGCTCAGGAAAAATTCAAAGAATCAGCCGGAAGCTATGCCAACTTAAACAGTATGGCCGTAAGCTACAAATCATTAACAACTTTAAAATCAGATATATTTTCAAGCAATAGACAAGTTGAACCGGTAGAATTAATCAAAAGCTATTACGGTGTTGATAATATTGATATCCTTGGAACTGCTGTCTGTGATGGTGGTTCTGAAATGGGTGATAAAACCTATATTGGTATGGACTACATTAATCCAGGAATGAAATTGTTATACTCCAGGACTACAGGAACAACCGTTGCACCTTTAGGTCCTGACGGTGAGATGTACGATTTCTATCCATTAATTGAATTTATGAGAAAAGACATTCGTGATGAATTACCTATGTATACAAAGCTATTCATACTTTCCTCCGTCGGTGTGTTAATGAACGCACCAAATAGAATAATCAAAGGTAATTTCAGAGCATAAACGCCATAATTTAATCTCCTGAATATTTGCCCTTTCGTTAAGAGATGCGTGTAGGGGGAAAAGAATATTACTATCTCAGGTTGATATAGTGGAGTTTTGAATTGTTTTCTTCACTACATCTTCTGCTAAGAGTTTAATGACTCCAAATTCCTTAACTGCGGGGATAATCACCCTCTCCCCGCTACCTATTTCTAAAAAAATATAAACGGGTAATAGCTATAATATATAGTAGAGGCTATAAAATGAAATTATTTTTAGATAATGAAAATTCATATGCAGCAACAATAACAGTCAAAGGTAAAGAAATACAATTGCTGTTAATTGAATCTAGCATATTAATTGATTCATCTCAAATAGCTAAAATATTTGATAAAAAAGAAAAGACAGTAGCTACTAAAGTTCAGAAGTCCAAATTAGAGAAATACGAAACTGAAAACATCAAGCTATTGAAAAACTATGGATTAATGCATCCAGATGCAATTAAACCAAAACCATTCTATGATTTAAGACAGATGCTGGAAGGACCTGCACAATACTATTTCAAACAGAATGATGAACTTGATCTTATTGATGTTATTGTTAATGTTGCAATTGGAAAACATCGTGAATGGATCCATAACCGTGACATTAACGCCAACCATTAACTAATGGAAATCTACTTTTTAAAACTCGTGCATATATATCGGGGGTTAAAATACAAATTCAAATCCAATACCCCTTCCGTTAATGTTAATGTTGCACCATTAAATCTAACAGCTATTGATGATACATTAAAAATATCTTATCAAAAACATAGAATATTCATTCCAGTAAAAGAATTATTTTTCCAGTAATGAAATATCAAACGTTAATGTTAATGTTGCTTTATCCCAACCAACATCTAATTCTTCAGTATATACCTATTGCGACTCACTTCGTTCCGTCGCAACCTGTCCAACAGAGTTGGACAGCTTATTATGAATTGACAACAATCTTTATATATCACCAACAACATATTATGTAATAACACTATTAATGTAATTACATTATTAAAGTAACTACATTTAGAAAAAAATCTTCAGGAGGAAATTAACATGGATGACGAAAAATATGAAGCAATAATAGCAAAACAACTGGAAAGAGAAAACAATATCAAAGAGCTCAAAAAAGACTACATTGACGATATTGAAAATCCTAAGAAACAGATAACTGTTAAAATATTTCCAAATACTCACAAGAAGTTAAAAGTAATTGCAGCATCTAAAGATACATCATTAGAAAAGATAGCTACAGCTATTGTGGAAAATAAAGTCGAGGAATTAGATATTGTTGATTACGTGAAAAGAGCATTTGAGAATGCTGAAGAGTTTGAGGAAGGATTCGACTGGTTAAAAAAAGAAGATGCCGATAATTCCACTTACGACCTTAACGATAAGATTTTGAAAAAAGGCAGGCCTAGAAAAAGGATTAACGTTAAAGTAACTTCTGAAACTCACATAAAATTAAGAGTCCTCTCAGCTATTCAGGACAGATCTCTGGACAAAATAGTTGGTTCCATTATTGAATATGAAATAGGCGAGGAAAATAAAATTAACACATCCAAATTAATGGATGAGCTATTGTTAGTGTTAATGTTAAATTAAGGTAACGTGGTCTTTAGGTACATATTCTATTGTTTCTGTAGGTTCTTTTTCCACCTCTATCTCTTCGAGTTCTACAGGTTCTTTATCTTTAACAATAGTTTTGTGCCTACCACTAAATAATACACTTGTTCTTGATAATGAGCTTGCATCTCCAAGTAAATGGTTATAATCTTTTGCAAGTTCATTATATTTCAATTTATGAGCATTTAATTCTTGAGTATATGCTAAAAGCATTTGTGCTTTTTCTTCAGTATTCTTTACATCAATTTCAGATTTCTGAGTTGCAAGTTTCATATCAACTTCAGCTTTTGTTTTGTCGAGTTCAACTTCAACTTCTTTAATTTTATCTTTAAGTTCTTCAAGTGCTTCAAAATGTTCTTTAGGTGAGATATAATCTTTAAGGATTGATAGAGATTGAACTTTTTCTGTTAATTCATCTATATGTGTTTGTTGTTTTTCAATGGTTTCTCTTAAATCTTTTTCTTTTGTGTCGAAACTGGATTGGAGTTCGCTTTTAGTTTCTTTAAAGCTAGCATTTAAACCAATGATATTATCATTTAACAATTTATTGGTTTCATTGATCTTGTTATTGGCATCTTTCAATTGATCGTTTTCTTTAATCAATTCTTCATTTCTGGCTGCAAGGTCATCTGAAGATCCAATCATTTCTTCAAAGGAATTTTTCCAATACTTCTCTTGACTCTTAGCAGCTTCAAGATCTTCTTTTAATTTTTCCATTTCATCTTTATCATAGACTTTAGGCTGAGCTTTAGCATCTTCAAGTTCTTTTCCAAGATTATCAACTCTAGCTTTTAGATTTGAAATCATTGCATCTTTTTCCTGAAGTTCACCTTTCAAATCTTCATCGTTAATGTCAGCTTCAAGTTCTTTGATTCTAGCTTTATAGTCATCTATCTCATCTAATTGCTTCATTAAGTCAAAGTGTTCAGCTTCAGAGATTACATAGACTTTTTCACCAATTCCAAAAACAGAATTTGGAAATCCAATCCTATTTGCATTGGCGGTATTTTTCTTAACTTCAAATTCCCTGCCAATAGCTTTGTCTGTTTTTTCAAGAGTTTTTTCATCCATCCTATTTCACCTAAATCCTTAACATACATATTTTTATCACAACTATATTTTATAGGTATTGCAATTAATTGCAATTTTATTGCAACAGAAATTGCAACAGTTGCAACTGGAATTGCAACACTATTTTGAAAATTGCAACTTTTGAACAACGTCACAAAAACTTGAAAATTGTTTAATTTTGAGATTTTGAGAAAAAAAGAAACGGCAACTGGCATTTTTCCAGGTATGCTGTTTGCTTGCAGAAACGATTAATTATTATGATACTTGTACTACAATATATGTATTATATTACAGTATTGCAATTTTGCGAAAATAGGGGGTAGTCTGGACATACTGATGTGCCACTTGACATACTGCACTTTCGCTATGTAGTACAATAATTTATATACATTCGTGCATACATTCACAATTGCAATAATTGCAACACCAAAATAATGAATTGCAACTTCAAGGAAAATGGGGTCAAAATTGCAATTATCGATATTTGGGATTTTGAAAATTGCAATTAATTGCAACAAAATTGCAATTCATGTATGGAAAATTGCAACTAAATTGCAATTTCTCTCTGACGTTAAATTTAACTTTCTTAAAATTACAATTGTTCAATTTTATTATAATATATTAAAAAATATTGAACAATTAAATATAAAAAGAATTGCAATAATTGCAACTCAGATTCCACATTTCATCCTGAAAATTTTGGCAGTTGCAATCGGATTGCAATGAAGTTGCAACAAAATTGCAATAGTTGAAACAGGAATTGCAACAGCAATAATCGACTCTTTCAAAAACTTTGTTGATTTAAAATTTTTTGATTAAAGTTAGTTATGAACTTTTAATCCTGTTTAAAAACAGTTAAATTTAATAAGAAATTGG
>NZ_CACWVY010000023.1 GCF_902764455.1 uncultured Methanobrevibacter sp. | reverse complement strand
AACAATATTTTCTAAAATTTTACCTCTTGATTTATTAAATCCTGTTTGGATTTCATAAAATCCTGGATCGATACAATAGTACTTCTCATTTGTTGTTAAGATTTTTTTAGTTTTGATTTCTTCTCTTTTGGATTTAATTATAATATATGCGTCTTCAATTTGTTTTAGATAATTGCTGATTGTATTTGTTGAAACAGATTTTCCTTCATGTTTTAAAAAATTTCGAATAGAGTTAACAGAAAAAATTTCACCTGTATTTACTATTATGAATTTAATCAGCCTTTCTAAAAATACAACATCACGAATGTTGTTTCTTGAAATAATGTCTTTCAATACAATTGTTGAAAAAATATCAGTTAAATAATCAATTTTTTCCTCTTCATTGAAATTCAAAGTTCTTGGAAGGCCGCCATATTTCATATATTCATTAAAAATTTTTATTTCATCATTTGAAGTTATTTGCCCATTTTTCATTTTATGATATTCTAAAATTTCATTAAAAGAAAAAGGGAAGATTTCTATTTTAATGTATCTTCCTGAAAGTAGTGTTGCGAGCTCTCCTGATAAAATTTCTGAATTTGAGCCGGTTATATAAATATCAGCATCTAAGTCAATTCTATATGCATTAATGCTTTTTTGCCAATCTTTAATAAGTTGGATTTCATCAAAGAATAAAAAAATTTTGCCTTTAATGTTTTGTGCTTCGTTAAAAATAAATTTATTCAGGTCTTTATATGTTTTAATTTCATCGTACTTTGCAGATTCTAAAGGGAGATATATTATATTGCTATCTTTAATTCCATTTTCTTTAAGTTCATTTATTATTTGCTTTAAGAAATAGGTTTTACCTGATCTTCTAAGGCCGGTGATAACTTTTATCTCTTCTTCATCAATGAATTTGCGAATTTTTTTTAAATAAGTCTCACGAATTATCATAACTATATACTAATTTTATTATTTATTATTATAAATATTTGCTTTTTTAAATTGTATACTGATAATATTTCTAAAAATTATAATAAATTTTCATTATATAATTTAAAATTTAAAATAGTATTTCATGGCGGATTCGTAAGTAAAAATCACTAAACCGTCAATAATAATTAATTTTAAAGTTGAATTTGGAGAGGGCAACCCTGCTATTGATGCTCTACATCAACTATAAACTCATTGACCCACATATATACATGCATCTATTTAGCTTTGATTTTGGATATTTCAATCGTTAATGTGGATATTTCTTTGGAGTTTACAGGTTTTTTGTGCAGGTGATATTCACAACTTATATTACACTTATACTACATATATATTCCTATTGAAGGGGGGATTAATTGAATAATAAAAACATTATTATTGCTCTTTTGGTAATTGTTATAATTGTTCTTGCAGCGGTGATTGGAGTGATGTCAATGCATTCAATTACTGCCAAACATGACTCAAAAATAACAATAACAAGTAATAATACTTTGTATAGTGGAGATAACTTAACATTTAAGCTGACTGATTTGAACAAGACTCCTATTAAAAAGGCCAGCGTTAATGTAACCATCAAGGATAAGGATGGTAAAGTTGTTGTTGATGAAACTTTAAAAACAAATTCTAATGGTAAGGCAAATCTTAAATTGGATTTGGATAATGGTAACTATACTGTTAATGTGACATTTGCCGGAAACGACAATTTCACAGCAAACAGTACCTCTCAAAAGCTGAAAATAGAAGAAAAAGCTGTTGATGAGCCAGTTGAAAGCCAGCAGTCTAGTGAATCATATGCTGAAGAGAGTTCCTCTTCTTCCAGTCAAAATGATTATCGTCCTGCTGTTGATTCAGGTGGAGTAACTCGTGAAGAAGCTGATGAGTTGGGTTGGCAGTATACTCCTGAGCATGGCGGACATTACCACGGTTCCAGAGATGCCTGGGATGAAAAAGCAGGAGTGTATCATGATTGATTTGTAGGGGTGATATTTTATGGAAAGCAAACATATTTTAATTATTCTGGTTATTTTGATTGTTGTTATTGGCGTTGCAGTGGGTGTGATGTTCATGCCGTCATCAAATGCTCATAAGGACTCAAAAATAACAGTAACAAGTAACAAGACTTTATACAAAGGCGATAATTTAACAGTAAAGCTGACTGACTTGAACAAGACTCCTATTAAAAAGGCAAAGGTTAATGTGACTATTACTGATAAGAATGGTAAAGTGGTTGCTAATAAGACCTTAAAAACCAATTCCAAAGGTGCTGCCCATATGAAAGTTGATTTGGGCAAAGGAAAATACACAGTTAATGTGACATTTGCCGGAGATGCAAATTACACTGGAAACAATACAACTCAAAAATTAACAATTAAACAGAAAGAGACAGTTACTGAACAGCCTGTTACTCAGCAGGAAACATCATCGGAAAGCAGTGAACAATCAAGCGATAATGATGTTGTTGGTTCAAGAGATTTTGTGAGCTGGGATTATGCTCCAGGATATCGTATTCAAGAAAAAACCTATGCAAATGGGGATGTTGAAAGAGATATTGAAGGAGGATATCATACTTATTATGACAGCTCAGAACATGTTGAGTATTATACAAATCCGGACGGTTCTTCTGGGTCTATGTATGTGGGTAATTAGTTAAATTACTCACGTGAATTCGTCCAATTATTTAATTTTTGGGTCTGATTTTAATTAATAAAGACTTTGTAGAAATCCTATTTGATTTTTGCAAAATTTTTTTAAAATCTATTTTTATTTTAATTTTTGCTTTAAATTCAATAAAAATAACCTAAATTGTCAAGTATTAAGATTTACACTTGAAATTTCACATAAATTTGAAAAAATAAGTAATATACGTAAAAAATTATATTTCAATCGATGTAGAGTCAAAATAAATTCCTCATTTTGTAGCCTAAAGGAGCCCAAGATTCGACACATGCTGTAATAGTAGCAATAAGAAATATAAAAAAATACAATCCAAAATACAGCCTAGCAGATGGAGTATAGGATATTAAACCCGTCAGAACGAATAAACAAAAGCAAAAAATCAAATACCATTAAAAACACGAGCAAAAAATGGATATTATTGAGTATAAAGCAAAAACACGTTCAAACAAGGAATATATTCAAGAAAAATGAGGATTTCTACAAAGCCAATATTTATTTTGTAATTTTAGTTTTAATGTAAAAATAAAAAGAATGGTACTCTAAAATGTTTGAGTACCGCTTGTCGGACTTAAAGAAACGCTTTTAGTTGTTAAAAGCTTACTATTTGAATCATAGATTTTAATTGTCGCATAATCTGGATAATACAGATATGCATCTGCTGAAGCTATTTCAAGATAACCGTCAGAGTGAACTGTAGCAGGCACCATATTACCATTATTTAAGCTATTTCCGTCTCTTGAATAGAAAATTTGAACAATAACATCTTCACCAGCATGTGAAGTTCCAACATTGATTCTGGCATATGTTTTATCTTCATCGGCACTTCCTGTTGAGAAACTTCCTCCCAAAATTGAAATTGAGGAAGGGCTTGATGATGAAGGTTTTGATGAACTTGTTTGTGAACTGCTGGATTCCTGTGAACTTTGAGATGCCAATTTGTCTTTGTCGGTAATCTGTATTGATTTAAGCATTTTAATCATGGTTTGATCATCATTTCCAATTAAAACAAATTCATATCCGTCAAGTTCTCTAACGATGTAATAAGTATCATGCCCCTGATTGTCTTTAAATACTTTAATATCACCTTCAGTTCTATCTAAACTAACTGCTGAAGGGTGTGACGAACCGGCTATATTTGATATGAGTAGTGAATTAACTTCTTTTGAATATTTTCCTCCATTTTGAAGACCTACAAATCCTCCAAAACCATAATTTGGAATGGAACTGGTTTCAACAAAATTTGACCCTTCAGGTACATCCATCTTAAATATTTCAAAGTCCATTGTCTCAAGAGGCACGTTTCCTTTTAAAAATCCTCCGGCAAAGATTACGCCTACTGCTAATATGATTATAACGGCAACTAATGCAATGATAATAATTTTATTTTTCTCTAATGTTTTTGGTGTGTTTTCTGGAGTTACAATACTTTCCAATGAGTTTCCACAATTTTTACAAAATTTGGAATCGGGATTATTTTCTTCTCCGCAATTAGGGCACTTCATTTTTTCCTCCTATAAAACTTCTATTTTATCAAATAATTTTTCGTCAGATACGAATATTGTAATTGCTTTATTATTCCTAGAATATGAAAAAGCTTCTCCCCCATCAGTAAATTTATTATAGTATCCAGTATAACCATATTTATTATGTATTCCTCCCCCAACATTTGATATAATGCTGTCTGCACTATCTTCTTCGTGTTTTGGAGGTAAAACCCATATTTCAATATATTCATTACCATTGCTCCAACGGTTTGAAACGCCTGGATCATCTGATTTAACCAGTTTTTCAGTTGTAGAATTGAAATTTGCTGGTATTTTATAATTAAATTCATCTACATATACTATTTGGGTTCCAATAGCATAATCCATAATGGATGGCACTATTTGAATTCCAATAATGGATATTATTATAATTAGGGTAATAATTATAGGAATTTTATATTTTTCAATTAAATTTTCATTTTTAACAATTTTTTGTGTGTTTAAATCATGTCCGCAGTTTTCACAAAAGTTTTCACTCTCTTCGGTGTTTGCTCCACAATTGGGACAGGTATTTTTTAGTTTAGTTCCACATTTTTGGCAAAATTCTGAGTCATCATCTAATTTTTCGCCACATTTGGAGCATAATTTTGAAATATTTTCAACTTTTGTTCCGCACTCTTGACAAAACTGAGCATTGTCTTTGATATCTGCACCACAATTTTTACAATAATTTTCCATATAAGGCCTCTGTGTTTAATATTTAATAGTAATGATTTAAATGATTTTACTATCAATATTATAATAATGGTGATAAAATGGAAAAGAAACATAAGATAATTATCATAGTATTAATAATTGCCATTATAGCATTAAGTGCTAGTCTGGCTTTTATATTAAAGAACAATAGTTCAGATGGTGGAGTTCCTAATGGGATGAAAGTCTATGATTTTAATTCAGAATTTACAATGAATGTTCCAAAGGATACAAAGTTTTTAAAATCCTGGAATAATTCTGGTGATCAATTATTTGGTCAAGGTTACACTTATCTTGATAAAAATAATGAATTTTTCGTTGCATATGCGGTTTCTCCTTTAATTACACATGAAGTTGTAAATGCTTTTGTGGAAATTTCTAATTCTTCAGGAAATGCTACAGTTAATGTTGACGGTGATTTGATTATAGTACATAACAAAAAAGCTAATGGTAAAGTTGGTAGCACGGTTGACAAGTCTAATTTTACCGAGACTATTTTGATTCAAAGAGGTCATCAACTTGTTGGTGTTGGAGGAAATGATTTGAATTTTTTAAAAACAATGGTAAATACAATTGAATTTTATGAATAGGTGGTAAAATGAATAACAAATGGATTTTATTATTAATAATAAGTTTTGCATCTCTTTTAGTTATTGGTAGCGTCAGTGCATCCGATTTAACTGTTCGTGATTTTGATAATCATTTTTCAATGAAAACTCCCAAAGGTGTTTCCTTTCAAAAAGAAGAACAACCTAGTAATGATGAAATTGAATCTATAAATATAATTTATTCTAGTGAAAATTTAGCAATGGTGTATATGGATTCACCAGTATTTTCTCAAAATTCTTCTGTAGCTTTTGTTCAACAAATGTTTGAGTCTTCAGTTGCTGATTTGAATGAATGTTATGAAATACAGGATGGAAATGTTGAAATACTTAAACCAAAAACTGTTGATGATACTCATCCCGCTATTGCTGCGGTAAGTACAGGTAGCAAAATGCTATTCATAATGGGTAGTGATTTTGATTCATTAAAGGAAATGGCACATTCTGTTAAGTTTAAATAGTTTTTTTAAATTTTGTGGAATATTTATTGCAAAAATATTTCACATGATTTTCTTATTTAATTTTCACTAAAAAATAAAGTAGAGTAAAATTTATTTACTCTAAACAATTATTTTAATATCGCTTATTTTAATATTGTTTGTGTTTATGGCAGGTTCTTTTTTAAATAAATCTGGATTTAAGCAAGGTTGTGGCTTATGATATGTTGGATAATATCCGTATGATTTACTTGAAGTTTTAGTATTTGATTTCTTTGTTGTAGTTTTTTTGCTACTGCTGCTTGGTGATTCAGATGGAGGATTATATGGGGTGTGATAGTAGTTAGATGTGGATTTCTTTTTAGAGGTTACTTTAAATGTTGATGAGCTTTTAATATAATTAGAATCTCCTTTAAATATTACTTTGCATTTGTATGTTTCAGATTCGTAAACTGATTTTTGTATTTCTCTACCGTTTTTATTGTAATAATAGTAGTATATCCCTCTTGACCCAGGTTTTGGAACTTTAATGATTTTTGTAGCCTTTCCGTTTTTAACTTTTGCTTTATATGATTTACCTCTAATTTTAAAAGTCACAGTTCCTTTTTTAACATGTTTACCCAGGTTATCTTTAACTATTGCTGTGATTTTCACATTTTTATTTTCATATCCACTAACTGATTTTACTTTAACTTTAGTTTTAATTTTATTTACAATTTTTAGGGTTGCAGTACTATTTGCATATAAAATTAGGTCTGGAACAAATTTAACTGTATATTTGTATGTACCTCCTTTTTTAGGAGCTTTAAAATCTTTTAAGGAATTATATTTTTTTCCATTAATTAAAAAATATCCTGAAGGATTAATTTTATCACCTAAACTATCTGTAATAGTGTATTTGATATTTTTAATTTTAGTTCCTGCAATGGTGTTTATTGGATCAATGGTTAATTTTGTTGCAGATATTGTTGCAATGGGGAATGCATTTTTAATTGAAATTGATTTATAGTAACTTGAACTTCCGGGGGTATATTTAATAGTGTAATAATCAAATGCAATGTCTTTTGGATTTAAAATAAATTGGGCATAACCATTTTTCACTGGAGCTGATGTGTCATTTAAATAGAGTTTTCCTCCATTTATTGGATCTCCATTTGAATTAACAACATAGATATTTAGTTTATATTCTTGACCTAATATAGTAATATAATAGTCCTGTGCTACAATTAACGGCTCTTCATACACATTAATGTAAAATTTTTCACTAGAAGTGGCATATCCATTGAGATTTAATTTAGCAGTACCTACATAATGGCCGGGTTTAGTTATTGTTGTTGTAAACTTTGTAGAACTCTTTGATAAAGTATAAGTTTGCCCATTAATGTTTATTGTAATGTTACTTGCATAATATGAATTAGCAGTTATTTTTATATTGACAGAAGCTTGTTTTCCAATATCAACACTTGCATTGGTGATTGTTAAAAAAGATTTGTATTTTATGTTGATATTAAAATAATCAATATCTGCTAGATTATTGTAATGTGTAGCTAATCGATATTGGTGTTTTCCCTCAATTTTTGGTAATTCAATTGTTATTGTAGAATATTTTCCTTTATTATAACTATAGTATGTTTTAGCTGTGTATTTATACCAATTTCCATATCCTTTAGCTAAATAAATTGTAGGATGTGCTCCTTTAATAGTTAAAGTTCCATAATTTTTTTCTTGTGTAGTGTCAATTTCAAAAGTATGGTCAGAAATATAGTCGTATCCAAGTTTATCTTCGGAAGTCAATTGTAATTTATCTGATTCAAAATTATGTGTACAATTTTCTTCAATATTATTTTGCGAGGAATAGTAATCATCCATATCTGTTTTTATTTCTAAATTATTTTCAATATTTTCTTCAGTTTGATATGCTATTGTGGAGGTATTGTTTTCGTTTGCTGATATGAAACTAACTGTTGTAAATAAAATCATTATCAAACTTAAAATCATTATTCCTTTTTTTAAATTGAATTTCATAATGATGACCTTTATATGTTTTGGTGTTATATTTGTTATTAAATTTATTAATAATTATGTTTTTATAGTCTATTATTAGAAGGGCATTTTAATTGTGGATTTGTATTAATGATTGTTCCACAATTTCTACATGTCTTTTATTACTATTCTTTTTTTTTTTAATCATTGCTTGTTTTTAACCTGATTTTACATTAACATTAACGTTTTGGATTTTTGAAGCTGATTTTGATTGGTGTAAATGTTTATATATTATGTAGTTCATATATTATTTACCAATATGTTTTATCATATTAAGGAGAGATTAACAATGAATATTAAAAAAATTTCAATAATATTTACAGTATTGTTATGTTTGTTCATTACAATATCTGCAGTATCTGCCACAAGTGATTTAAATTCAACGAGCCTTCCTGATTCCTCTGAAGAAATTTCTGAGGTTTCAAATACTGTTAAAGAAGTTACAGGTAATTTAGAAAATTCAGTATCTAATATTTCAGATAATTCAAATTCTTCAACTGTTAATGTTGATTCAAATAAAAATTCTAATTCTACAAACTCTCAAACTAACAACCAACCTTCCGTTATCAGTCAAAATCCTGTTAGAAAAATTGCAACCAAAACTGAAGCTGATGCAGTAGCTTTTAGATATAAATCTAATAACTATTTTAAGATAAAAATTGAAGACAGATATGATGATGATATTCCTATTAAAAACGTAAAAATCAAATTAAAGATTTTTACAGGTTCCACAAGTAAAACATACACTGTTAAAACCAATTATAGAGGTATAGCTAAATTCAATACTAAAATTTTAAAGCCTGGATCTCATAAAGTGGTAATTACTTCTGCTGATGAGAGATACAAAATCAATAAAGAGTCTAAAATCCTAATAGGAAAACAATTTTCTGTCATTCTTAAATCAAAGGCCACTAAAGTTTTAAAAACTAAAGATAAAATTGCTCTTAAATATAAAAATGATTTCGATGAAAAAGAAGTGAAAGTTATCTTTAAAAAGAAATCAAAACACACTGTCATTACTAAAGCAATATTCTATTTCAAAAATAAATACAATGGAAAAATTGTAACTGACATAGAAAATTGCAAATTTGATGATGGCCGGTGGGAACTGCCTGATGAGGATTATCCTAATAGGTATGTCCTTCTCAGGGTTAAAATTTTCTATTTAAAAGTTTAAAAAATTTAATTTAATTTTTTAACTTTTTTTTATTTTAGTGATACTTTTGATTTAATCATTGTTTATTTTTAACCGGATTTTTATACCTGAATTTTCACGGGAATATAAAAAGGCTCTTATTCTGCGGTGCAATATTTAAATAAATCTAATTCATAATATAATATTATCTGAGTGGATTTTATGAATATTAAGTTTGTTTTTATAGTAATTTTAATAGTTTTTTTCTCCATATCTGCTGTATCGGCTAATGATGGGAATCAAACTGACGGGGATATGGATTTTAATAAGGAAAATTCTGAATGCTGTTCTTTTGTCATTCAGGAAGAGGATGAAACTGTTTTTGCATTTAGACAGGACTCACCTGTTAACGGCTATGGGGTTACCCTTCACAATGATACTTTGGACGATAAGGAAATGATTGTTCAGGAGATTGATACGCCTGGCTCTCATTTTATCCATGTAATGCTTAGTGAAGACGGATGGTTTGCAAGCCATGGCGGAGACAGCAGAAACATTAGTGACACAAGGACTATCGAGGCGCTTGCCGGAGACATGATTCTCTCCAAAAACTTTTCAAATGACTCATTTGCTCAGATTCAGAATATTTTTAAGAAGTTCAATGTTGGTCATTTCTGCCTCAAGGCACCTGACGGAAGCTACGGAATTGCCTTTGCTCAGAAGTGTATATTTGGAAAGCTGGAGCCTGGAGACTATCTGATTATTCCAAATTATGACACTGGATTTCGTCATGGAAGTTATTATGATTATGGAATCAATCCTGTTGATGCAATTATTGAAATCTGCTCCTTTGAAAATAACGGCTGGAACAGGCGTAATGTTTATTCATATGATTACAAGCCACATGATACCTCAGATGGGCAAAAGTATGGTGTTGATATCTATGTAACAGATGATAACGGACGCAATGTCGGTTTGAACACTTCAAAAATCGTATCCTACTGTTACTTTAACGACAAGTATTTCCCGAAGTCAATCATTCCGGATAATCCGGACAAGCTATATATAACAACCTACATTTTCGAAAATCAGTCAATAGATTCACACATTGAAGTGCTGAACAGTTCAGATAATGTACTTGTCGGAAGCAAAACCCCTGTTCATTACAGAATAAATAATGCTGATGGGGATATGACTGTTGTTTTTACCCTTGATGATGCAGTCGAGTTTGTAAATGCGGAAGTTTCATGGGGTAACTTCACTTATGATTCATCAGCCCATGAGGTGAAATGGGATTTATCTTCGTCTGTGAATTCTCCGGAAATAACTTTAAATGTCCGTCCAAAGACAAAAGGACAATACAGCATACTTTCACACGTTGACGGCAGCAGCGAAATAGTTAACGTAACAGGTTATGCAACAGATTATGGTGTAACTATAAAATCACAGGACGTCAATACTTACAAAACATATTATAAAAGTTTGGATGTTTATCTCAAAGATAATTACGGCGTCCCTTTAGTTGGCGAGAAAGTCTCAATTGAGGTAAATGGGACTGTCTATGAGCGCACAGTTTCACCTAGAGGTTATGCTTCACTTGCCATTACAATGCAGCCTGGAGAATATGACGCTTTGATATCATATGACGGACCTTTCGGCAAGAATCAGACCACTGCAAAAATCACAGTCAAAAAGACACTCTTTTCCAGTGATTTGGAGGAATATTACGGATATGCCACTTTCTTTAATGTAACTGGATTGGATGAAAACGGTACTATTTTAAAAGAATCTTCAGAATTTAACTTTTGTATTGACGGCACTTTAAAAGATGCATCCAGCAATAAGGAGGGCGTATGTGCTTTTAACATCAGCAGTTTGAAACCCGGAAAGCATTCAATTATCTCTTATAATATCAGAACCAATGAAATCGTAAGCAATTCAATATATATTAAAGAGCCGGTCTGCAAACTGAGCATTGAAAAGACCGTAGAGCCTTCAAAAGTCTTTGTTGGAGATACTGTCAAATGGACTATAACCGTCTTCAATAATGGTCCATGTGATGCCCATGAAGTTATGGCAACTGATAAACTGCAGTCAGATTTTGAATTTGTATCATATAATGCCTCCAAAGGGGATTATGATCCTCTAAGCGGAAAATGGAACATAAGCTATCTGGCAAATGGTGAAAATGCAACATTGGACATATACTGCATTGCCCTTAAAGAAGGAAGCTTTACAAATGAGGCAAATGTATCATGCAGGGAAAATAATACGTCTTCAGGATATGCTGTAACAGTTAATGTCGATGAAAATGGCGAAGATATTATTCCTCCTGAGCCTCCAGCTTTTGAACCGCAAAAAACAGCTCCCGTTAATTCTGATTCAAAAAAATCAGAAGAATCTGCTGGAATGCCTGCCTGCGGAAATCCGATAACATGCATTATTGCTGTTTTCATTGTGTTATTCGGCAGTTTTTCAATTCAAAAAAGAAAAAAATAATTTAATTTTTGTTGTGTAGTGAATACACAGCATCTTCTATTTTTTTAAAAAACTCTTAAAATTCCTGGTTACTGTGGCTTTTCTTTAATATTTGTAAAAATATAGCTCAGTATCAGAATAATAACTGTTATTATCACATAAACAGTTAATTCAAATGTTTTTGCATTTAAAAGCAAATGATATACCCCATTAATCCACATTAACAGTAAAAATATCGGCAATATATATTTAAGTGTAAATAACCATGTTTTTCCAACTTTAACTCTGTCATTTTCATTCAGTATCGGAATAACCTCTTCAATGTCATAGAACCATGTAAATATTATGCATTGAACTGCGATTAAAAAGAGAATGCAGAATTCTGTAATGAAACTGTCGACAATGCCCACCAGATAACTGCTGATTCCTGTTGTAAAGACAAGTGAAATTATACATCCCACAACTGACCATACAGTCACCGCTTTTCTACGGGACCAGCTGAGCTTATGGACAGTGGAATTAATCATAGGTTCAAATACTGCAACTGCTGATGAAATTCCGGCAAATAATATTGCTATAAAGAGCAGGGGTGCAATTATACGTCCGAAAAATCCCATAACATTAAAAATCATCGGAAATACAACAAATACAAGTCCTGTACCTTCACTTACAAGCTCAACCATCGGCGTTCCTGAAGTATAGGACATATATCCGAGAATGGAAAATATTCCGAATGAAGTTATTACTTCAAATGCGCAGTTTGCAAAAACCACAATCAGAACGTTGTCCGTTAATTTAGACCCCTCAGGCAGGTAACTTGCATATGTAAGAGAAATTGACTCTCCCATACTCAATGAGAAAATAATCTGTGAAAAGGCAGCAAGCCATATATTAACATTTAAAAGCATCTGCCAGTCCGGATTTAGAAGTGCGCTTATTCCAATACCGGCTCCAGGAAGTGTCACTGCGAAAATGATAATAAACGCCATTATAAAAAAAAGCAGTGGCATTAATATTTTTGAAGCCCTGCCTATTCCTTCATTCAAATCCTTGTGTGAAATGTACCAGACAAAAATCCATACAATCACCATTGCAACGGTTGTCGGAATTATAAAGTTTGCCATATTGGCCAGATTAGAGCTTCCGCCAACATTTCTAACAAAATACAATGCGGAATCCGCTCCCCAGCCGAAATTAATGCTTGACCCGAGATATACTAGATCCCAGCTTACAATAACAAGATAATAAATCAAAACAAAATAAATAATCAGAACCAGCGCCCAGGAGACATACTCCAGCTTGGGATTGATGCCCTTGAGGATATTTGAAAAGGAATCCTTGTGCCTGTATCCTATACCGTATTCAAGTATAAGAAATGGAATTCCCATAATCAGAATTGCAATTAAATATGGAATAAAAAAAGTCCCTCCTCCATGGGAATAGACCACATAGCTGTAACGCCATATATTTCCAAGTCCGACAGCCGCACCAATCATTGATAAAAGAAATGCAACTCTTGAATTCCATTGACTTTGATTATTCATTAATCCCTCACCAGTTATTTCTTTCTTTTAAAAATAATATAAATATGTTGATTTATGTTTAGGTTTGGGATTTTTACAGGGTTAATTTAATATATGATTGTTCTAAAAATATTATTAAGAAATATGGAGGTCAAATCATGTCAGTGTTGTCGGCAGTAGCGGGAATACTTATTGTTATTGCACTAGCAATGACAGTTTTGAGAAATCCAAACCAGGAAAACAAAACTCTCATAACTGTTTTGCTGATTTTGCAGGTAATATTTATAATTTTAAATTTAGTGTGGAAATAATCTATTTGCGGGGGTATTCTATCCCTTAATTTTTCCGCTTAATTTAGTGATACTTTTAGTTTAATCTTTGTTTATTTTTAGGTGTAGTTTACATTAACGGTCGCCTTTTTGATTTCTGGAAGTGATTTTTCAGGGGGATATATATCATAGCTTTTAATCAGGTGATTTTGGAGTTTTGAATCGTTAATGTAAAAAATAAAAAAGAGAGCACTCTCGTGAGTGCTATAATCTTCCGCTCCAATGTGGGATTACAATACACGCTTTGAGCTGATTTTCACGGGTAACGCCCCATTTACAATATAATTTGCTGTTTTCATTAACGCCTATGAAGAATCTGAGCGGATATGATTTAGACGAATAAACAGTTTTGGATCCGACATATACCCTTTGAGTGGTCTTCACTTTCTTTTTAAAGATGGAATAATGATCGTATCCATTTGAATAAGTCTTGCCGTATCCTCCAACATATGTCCAGCCGTTAGTGTAATATTTGGATAGGCTAAATGTATAACTTTCCTGGGTGTCCCAATAGGAAGTATAATCTAAAACCTTAACCTGCTTCCATTTGTAGACGGTTTTTGTAGTGTAAATCTCTTTGGAACTGATGAACTTGTCGGTTTTTCCTGTTTTTAATGTGAAATATTTATAATAACCATTTCTTTTAGCTTCAACCAATTTCAGGTACTTTTTGAATGGAATGTTGATTGAATATGTTCCCCCATAAACTCCTTTTTGCTTAAATGTATAATATTTATTTCCTTTTATAGCATGATTGCTGCTTGATTTGGCACTAAACTTAGATGACTTGAATGTGGCTTTATAGGTATAATATCCATTACCCAATTTGATCTTTTTGGTTGCAATACCATTTTTCACACTTGCAGTATAACTTTTGCCTTTGATTTTAAAGGTTACCTTTCCCTCATTGACATTCTTGCCGTTGCATTTAACTGTGGCCTTTAAGATGATGTCTGAAGTGGTTGTGATTTTAACTGCATGTAATGTAGCTATCTTTTTGTTTACTGTAAAATCAAAAAGTATAGGTTTTGCCTTATAAAAGGAATCCACAATTCCGATTTCGGCCTGATGTTTTCCTTTATCCAATGAACTGGTGGAAATAGCATAGAATGCACCATTATATCCGTCAATGTAGCTGTCAGTAGATTTTGTAGTTCTATTGTCAAATTTACACCTGACCTTTTCAACTAGGGCATCCTCTTTTTCACCATAATTCTCTTTAACATAAATCTTGACTCTTTCGTTAGGTTCATCGTATTTTGCTGTGATTTCACTATTGTATGTGTTGTCATTTGGATTTTCTTGTGAACTTTCACTTAAAAGTGAATCATCAGCAGTTATATTTTCCGATGCCGAAACGGCACTGACTGATACAATTGCTAGAATAACAAGTATAATTAGAAAAATCTTTCTCATTTTAAACCCTCTTGACATTATTTAATTGCTATTATGTAGATTTTTGTATATATTTATTTTTATAATGCCTTAATTATCTGCTTAATATTTTGAGAGTTTTTGTTTATTTTAGTCGTTTTTTACATTAACGTTTAGGTTTTGCATTTTTAAACCTGATTTTTCACGGGGATATATATCATAGGCTTTAATCAGGTGTGATTTTGGAGTTTTGAATCGTTAATGTTAATGTGGAGTTTGAGTCTAGTTTATTTATTGTATTTTGAGTAATTAAATTCAGTATCTCTTCTTAACTTTCTTTTATTTTAATCATGATTTACATTAACGGCAATGATTCTATTATTGGAGTATAATTTCGGTTGAGGATACATATCCTAGAGTTTAAATTCTCTATTTATGACATTTTACTTGTTAATGTGATGTTTTTATTTTAAAATGATTAAATGGGGTTAATTGAATAAATTTAATATAATACTTGTTATAAACTTATTATTAATCAATTTTGATGTTAGCTTGTAATATTGTATGGAGTTGATTAATATTTCTGGTTATAATGAAGATTCTTATGAAAAATCCTTAATTGAATTATTTCAAAATTTAGGATATTCTCACTATTACGGTCCTGAAATTGAAAGAGATTATAAAAATCCTTTGTTTATGGCTGATTTAGAAAATATATATTCAATTAATTCTGATAAAAGCAATTTGGCCATTGAGAATACAATTAATATTATTCAAGATTTTGGTATCGGAAGTTTGGAATATAAAAATGAAAAATTTATGGATTATCTGCAAAATGGTGTATCTGTTAATTATTGGGAAGATGGTGAGGAAAAAGCAACACTAATTAAATTGGTAGATTGGGAAAATATAGAAAATAATACTTTTACTATTATTAACCAATGGACAATTGAAGAAAAAGAAATTAAACGTCCTGACATTGTTGTTTTTCTTAATGGTTTTCCATTAGTAGTTATTGAACTTAAGTCACCTTCTAGAGACGATACTGATGTATCTGAAGCATATAATCAGTTGCATAGGTATATGTATGTTATTCCATCATTATTTAATTACAATGCTTTTTGTGTTATGAGTGACATGGCGGAATCTCGAGCAGGTACAATAACTGCTCCTGAAGATAGGTTTATGGAATGGAAATCTGTGGATGGAAGTTACGAGTCAACAAAATGGGCGGATTTTAATACTTTTTTCAATGGAATATTTGACAAAGTTCGTTTTTTAGATATATTAAAATATTTCACTGTTTATTCTAAAGATACTAAAAACTCTATAAAGATTATGGGTGCATATCATCAGTATTTTGCAGTAAATAAAGCTGTTAAATCAACTTTAAATGCTATTGAAACAAATGGAAAAGCAGGTGTGTTTTGGCATACTCAAGGTAGTGGAAAAAGTTTATCTATGGTATTTTATGTTAAAAAACTCATAAATGAGCTTAATAGTCCTACATTTGTTGTTGTCACTGATAGAAATGATTTGGACCAACAGTTATATGAGCAATTTACAAAATGTGCTGACTTTTTAAGACAAATTCCAATACAAGCAACAAGTAGGAAACATTTAACTGAATTATTAAATAACCACCAAGCCAATGGAATATTTTTTACAACAATGCAAAAATTTGAAGAATCTAGTGATGTTTTAACAGACAGAAAGGATGTTATTGTTATTTCAGATGAAGCTCATAGAAGTCAATATGGTCTTGAAGAAAGAGTAGATCCTAAAACAGGTGAAATTAAAATAGGCGCTGCAAGAAGAATTAGAAATGCACTTCCAAATGCAACATATATTGGTTTTACTGGAACTCCAATTTCTAGAATAGATAAAAGCACTAGGGAAGTATTTGGTGATTATATTGATATTTATGATATGACTCAGTCAGTAGAAGATGGAGCTACAGTTCCATTAAGTTATGAAAGTCGTGTTGCAAAAATACATTTGGATGAGTCAATTTTACAATTAATTGATGAGGAGTATGATAAATTAGCTGAAGAGGCTCAGGATTATGATATTTGGAGAAGCAAACATGAATTAAGTAAAATGGAAAGTTTGCTTGGAGCTCCTGAAATCATTGAAGATATCTGTCAGGACATAATCTATCACTACGAAGAAAATCGTCAATATGAACTTACTGGAAAGGCAATGATTGTTGGTTATTCAAGAGAAATTGCTATAAAAATGTATAAAAAAATATTGGAGCTGCGCCCTGAATGGAATGAGAAAATAAAAGTTGTAATGAGTGGTTCTAATAAAGATCCAAAGGAATGGAATGAAATCATTGGAGATAAATCTTACAAAAAACAATTGGAAAACAAATTTAAGGATGATGATGACCCCATGAAAATAGCAATTGTTGTAGACATGTGGCTTACGGGATTTGATGTGCCATCACTCTCGACAATGTATGTATTCAAACCAATGAAAGGCCATAACCTGATGCAAGCTATTGCCCGTGTAAATAGGGTATTTAAAGGAAAAGAAGGCGGTCTAATTGTTGATTATATTGGTATAGCATCCGCTTTAAGAAAAGCTATGAGTGAATATACTGATAGGGACAACAAAAACTATGGTGAGATGGATGTTGAAAAAGTAGCTTATCCGAAATTCCAGGAAAAACTTGAAATTTGCCGTAATTTGTTCTATGGTTATGATTACTCTAAATTTTTTGGTGATAGTAATTTAGAAAGGTCAAATGTAATAAGTGGGGGAGTTAATTTCTTTGAACATCCCTTAATGGATGAAAAGAAAAAGGAATATATTAAACAATCACTGATGCTTAAACATGCATTATCTTTATGTCGAAGTGTTGCAAAAGAAAAAGAAAGATTTGAAGCAGCATTTTTTGAAGCTGTCAGATCTGTTTTAGTTAAATTGAATTCAGATAAACATTTATCCTTCCATGAAATTAATGAAAGGATTTCTGAATTACTAAAACAATCTATTAAAAGTGAGGGAGTCATTAGTGTAATTGATGTGGCTGATGAAATTTCATTATTTGATCCGGACTTTTTAGATAAAGTTGCTAATATGAGGGAGGAAAATTTGGCAATTAAGATTTTAGAAAAGTTATTGAATGAGCAAGTAAGAGTTTATAAAAAAACTAATTTGGTTAAATCAGAGGAATTCTCTCAGATGCTTAAAGAAACAATGGAAAGATATATTAAAGGAAATATATCTAATGAAGAAGTTATTCAGGAATTAGTTAAGATGGCAGAATTAATTAAAAATGCCCATAATGAAGGTGAAGAATTAGGATTAACCGAAGAAGAATTGGCATTTTATAATGCAATAGCTCTTCCAGAAAATATTCGTGATTTCTATGATGATAAAACACTAGTTTTAATTACTCAGGAATTAACAGAAGCACTGAGAGCCAATAGAACAATTGATTGGCAGAAAAAAGAGTCTGCAAGGGCTAAAATGAGACTTATAGTTAAAAAATTACTTAAAAAATATGATTATCCTCCAAAAGAGATGGCTGGGGCATTAGAAAAAGTTATTGCTCAATGTGAGTTATGGGTAGATGAAGCAGCTTAGGTGATTTAATGGCAAAAGAAAATAGTAGTGAAATTGGATTTGAAAAGCAAATTTGGGATGCAGCTGATGAATTAAGAGGTTCAATGGATGCTGCAGAATATAAGCATGTAGTATTAGGTTTAATCTTTCTAAAATATTTGTCTGATAAATTTGAAGAAAAATATCAGGAACTGGTTGAAGAGGATGAAGGTTTTGAAGAAGATATTGATGCATATACTTCTGAAAATATATTTTTTGTTCCGCCAGAAGCTCGTTGGTCAGAAATTGCTGCTAAAGCAAATACTGCAGAAAACGGCCTAACAATAGATAATGCGATGAAAGCTATTGAGGACAATAACAAATCCCTTAAAGGAATTCTACCTAAAAACTTTTCTCGACCTGAACTTGATAAAAAGAAACTGGGTGCAGTAATTGACATATTTACTAATGTCCAAATGTCTGAAAAAGGGGATAAAAAAGACATTTTGGGGCGTACTTATGAATACTGCTTAAGTATGTTTGCTGAAACTGAAGGTAAAAAGGCGGGAGAGTTTTATACTCCTGCATGTGTTGTAAAAACTTTGGTTTCAGTTTTAAAACCATATGATGGTCGTGTCTACGACCCTTGCTGTGGTTCCGGAGGAATGTTTGTCCAGTCTAAAAACTTCATTGATAATCATAGTGGAAATATAAATAATCTGTCAATTTATGGTCAGGAATCCAATCCAACAACCTGGAAAATGGCAAAAATGAATCTGGCCATTCGTGGACTTGAAGCAGACCTTGGAGAACATCAGGAGGATACATTTCTAAATGATTTGCACAAGACTCTTAAAGCCGATTTTGTAATGGCGAATCCGCCATTTAACCTTAAAAAATGGGGACAGGAACAATTGCAGGATGATGTAAGGTGGAAATATGGAATTCCGCCAAAAGGAAATGCAAACTTTGCATGGATGCAGCATATGATTCACCATTTGTCTCCAAAAGGAAAAATAGGTTTGGTTTTAGCTAACGGATCGCTGTCTTCAACTACTTCTGGTGAAGGAAAAATAAGGCAGGCAATCGTTGAAGATGATTTGGTGGAGTGTATTGTTGCATTACCGACACAACTGTTTTATACAACAGGAATCCCAGTTTGTCTTTGGTTTTTAAATCGTAACAAGAAACAAAAAGGAAAAACTCTCTTTATTGATGCACGTGAAATGGGAACAATGGTTTCAAGGAAATTGCGTGAACTAACTGATGAAGATATTGAATTAATTGCAGATACTTTCAATAAATTTGAAGAAGGTTCTTTAGAAGATGAAAAAGGATTCTGTAAAGTCAGTGATTTGGAAGAGATTAAAAAACATGATTTTATTTTAACTCCTGGACGTTATGTAGGATTTAAACCTGAAGAAGATGATGGAATACCATTTGAAGAGAAGATGAAAACATTAACAGCAGAGTTGGATGAATTGTTTAAAGAATCTAATGAACTTGAAGCAAAGATTCGCCAAAGTTTAAAGGAGATTGGATTTGAATTCTAGATTTAAATTTAGAATTTTTATTTAAAGGAGTGATAAATTTGAGTTTAGAATGGGAATCTTGTAAAATTGGAGAGTTAGGAAAAATATTTTCTGGTGGAACTCCATCCACAAAAATTAAAGAATATTGGGATGGAGATTTAAATTGGTTATCTTCTGGGGAAACTAGAAATACTTATATTTACGCTACTGATAAGTTCATCACAGAAGAAGGTGCTAATAATTCATCTACAAAATTAGCGAATAAAGGTGATATTGTAATTGCATCGGCAGGACAAGGTTTTACTAGAGGACAATCAAGTATGGTAATGATTGATACATATGTCAATCAATCTGTTATTGTTATAAGTCCTAATGATAAAGTAAACATTCATTATTTATTATATAATCTAAAATTTAGATATCCTGAGTTACGGCAACTTTCGGATCATGCAAGTACTAGAGGAAGTTTAACAACAAAGATAATTAAAGATTTAGATATAATTTTGCCCGATTTAAATACTCAAAATAAGATAGCTACTATAATTCAATATTTTGATAAAAAAATTGAAACAAACAAAAAAATAAATAAAAATTTAGAAGAACAATTAAGTTTAATTTTTGATGATTATTTTGTTAAATGTAGTGATTATGATGAAGATTCATTAGTTAAAACTGATTGGGGAAAAATACCTAAAGAATGGAAAAATATTGATTTTGGAGAGTTAATTCAAATAACAAGTGGAGATCGTCCAGATGAAAAATCTGAGACAAAAACAGATGATTTTAATATTCCTTTGTTTGGTGCAAGTAAAATCATGGGGTACACAAAAGAGTTTTCATATGATGAGGATATTCTGATTATTGGACGTGTTGGTACACATGGTGTTGTTCAAAGAGTTAATTATCCTTGTTTCCCTTCAGATAATACATTTGTAATTAAATCTAAATATTATGGATTTGTCTATCAACTTTTAAAAAGAATTGATTATGATTCTTTAAATACTGGTTCAACTCAACCATTAATTACTCAAAAATCTTTAAAAATGGTTAATGTTGTTTTACCTGATGAAAACTCATTATTTGAATTTGAAAATATTAGTAAAGTATTTTTTGATAAAATATACATAAATCAAAATGAAATTGGAAGTTTAACTAAATTAAGAGACACATTACTTCCTAAGTTAATGTCTGGCGAAATCGATGTCTCGAAGATAAATTGTGATTTAGAATAACGGTGGTTACTGTTATTCTTCTTTTTATATTTTCAATTCAAAAACAGCTATTTGTTCTTATTTTTTAAATTCAACATTAATTTGAGCTATATTTATATTAATAATAACAGTGTTATATTTGAGTTTTATAAGATTTTCAGAGAACTAAACAATAATTTAACCAATAAACTTTCTGTGGGCTAGTTTTACATTGCTTTGGTTCACCATTGCATATTGCATTGTTGTATCAATTTGCACGTGCCCTAATAATTTTTGTACTTGTTCAATAGGCATTCCTTTGTCAATTGCGTTTGTAGCCATTGTTCGTCTAAATTTGTGGGGATGGACTTTGTTAATATTGCATTTTTTTCCAAGGTCTCTTATTCGTGTTTCTACTCCGCTGATTCCTAATCTATCATATGGACTATTTAAAGAAACAAATAATGCAGGGTTATCATCTATTCTAGACTGAAGGTATTCCATTAAATGTATTTTTGTTCTTGCATCAAAATAGACTACTCTTTCACTTTCACCTTTTCCAAATACTATACATTCTCGTTCATAGAAATCAATATCTTCAATATTCAGCCGCACTAATTCTCCTACTCTTATTCCTGTTGATATTAGTAGTTCAACCATTGCTAAATCCCTTATTTCACTGCAATTATCACGTAATGTTTCTAAATTTTCATCGGTTAATACTTCTTTAACCACTCGACCAGTTTTTACTCTATGTATTCTTCTTACAGGATTTTTAATAATGTAATCTTCATCTTCTAGCCATGAAAAAAAGCTTGAAAAAACTCTTCTTATATTGTCTATGGTTGTTTTTGATGACATTTTTTCATTTTTGTGATCAAAAAGATATTTTCTCAAATCATCCGTGTTAATGTTGTAGACTTGTTTTTTTATTTTTTGTAACATTTTTTCTATTGTGGATTTGTAATATATGATTGTTTTTTCGGAACATCCTTCAACTTGTTTAGCAGATAAGAATAGGTTCAATAATTTAAAATTATCCACTTCATTTAATTCATTATTGTTATCAATAATATCTATGTCTTGCAAGGAATCTAGCAAGGAACTTGTTAATTTTATATATTGGCCTTGGTTTAGGTAAGGTTTCATTTGATTTTGAATTTTGGAAATGATTTTAGTTTTCATATTAATGCCTCTATTATATTATTGTGAAATGTTAATGTAAATTCATTTATACAATTTTGCTTGTGTGTTATCTGCAAGTCACAATTTATCTGTGAAACATCAATCTCACCAGACATTAACTTAGGAAGTAATGTATCTCGTAATTTAGTTAATTTTTCTATTTCATATTGATTGGTTTTAATTTCTTCAAAAATAGGAGATATTTGTTTATGGAATTCAATCATGTCCTCTTGAGGAGGAATTACAAGTTCTATTTTACCAAATTCTCTTTTGTTTAGATTTAATGTAGTGCTTCCCCCTGATCCAAGCATTTTAATATATTCTGATAATTCTTCCATATAAAGATAAACAAAATAAGGACTAATCCCTTCTTTACATATGACGCTATTAATTTGTTGATTTGTTTGACTTTCTTCAGAAGTAAGCGAAACTAATCCTGCAGTGGCAATACAACTAACACAAATACTATTTTCAGGCAATATCTTTTTAATTTGACTTTTTATTCCTATTTCAGATAATTTTCTCTCAGTATCAATTACAAAAACATTACCATGCATATCTGGAATTGTTATAAATGGCATTTTATCCCCATAATTTTCTTCTACTTTTGTAGAAGGAGTTTTACCACAAACAACATCTTTTGATATCTCATCAACTGATTTAACTTCAAATGTATTCGGAATTTCTCCAACATCAGTTTTAATCATTTGAGATTCATAACCTTTATAAAAAATAAACCTATCTCTAAAAATAGTCTTTGCCAATGCTGCTAAATTTTTATTTATAGATTCGCAAACAGCAATTTTTTCATCAATAGTTAATAATAATGTACTAATCTTCTTTTGCTCATTTATATCTCGAGGAATTCTTATATCAATAGGATGAATATGATTTCTGTTTAAAGTAGGAACTGCACTACCTCCAGCAAATTGTTTTAGGTCAATGGTTTTTAAATAATAGTAAACAAAGTAAGGATCAACATTCTTAAATTTTTCAACAAATAAGGTAGTATTATGAGACCATGAATCTCCTTTAACAATAAATGGATTTCCCACATTCCCACTACGGCCAACAGTAATTCCTGGAGATTCTGTAGTAAACTCATCATGATAACCAATAATACCATTAGAACCAACAACCGGATATTTTCCTTTGTTCATTTTATCTTTAGGTAAATCATATCCTCTTTTAAATGTGACAATATCGCCAAGAGTACAATCTATCCAATTATGGTTATTTGAATTTAAACTCAAAGTTAAATTTGAGTTTAGATTATGGAGTATTTTATGGATTATTTATTAAAATAATTAATGTATTATTGTTTATAAACCAAATAACCATAAATTTAAATAATTTTAATTTAATTAATGTATTTTTAATTCTTATTTTTGTTATAATAGAATTAAATGGGCTAGATGATATTGATGTTAAGAAAGATTTAATAAAAATAATATTGGAAGTATTATCTTTATTATATGTTTATATTATATGTTAAATATTTACTTTCAAAAATTTTTCTAGGATTGTTTTTATATGTTATTTAGAAGAACAAATCGGTATTTTTTAATAGGTTGTTTAATAAAAGTTTTATTGATCATGAAATAGGTTTTTTCTTATTTTTCATGAATATTTATATATCTAATTGTTTTTAAGGAATTATTTGATGTCATCTAGTAATGAAAAAAATGCAAAACCCTTTTTAAAATGGGCAGGTGGTAAAAAGCAGGTTATCAAGTGTATTGATAAAAAATTACCTCACGAAATTCAAGATTCAAATGTTATTGTAAAATATGCAGAACCATTTCTAGGCGGTGGAGCAGTTTTTTTTCATTTAATTAGTAAATTTGAAATAAAAGAAGCTTATTTAGGGGATATAAATAGGGAATTAATTTTAACATATGATGTTATTCAAGGAAATAAATATAAAAAATTAATTTCTAAACTTAAATCGTATTCTAATGCTTTTTTAAAAATGAATCAAGATGAAAGAAGAATATATTTCAATGATATTCGAAGTGATTTTAATAATAATTTAGAAGAATTTGATTACAAAAATTATTCTTATGACCATATTATTAGAGCAGCACAGATGATTTTTTTAAATAGGACTTGTTTCAATGGTTTGTATAGGGTCAATAAAAGTGGTAAGTTTAATGTTCCTATTGGTAAATATAAAAATCCTTCAATATGTGATGAAGGGAATATTGAAAATGTGCATGATGCTTTAAAAGGAGTAACTATAGTTTCAAAAGATTATATGGCTTCAAAAGATTTTATTGATGGAAATACATTTGTATATTTGGATCCTCCTTATTTGCCTATTAAAAAAACTAGTTTTACAAGTTATAGTGCTGAAGGTTTCGGTATTAATGAACAGAAAGAACTAAGTCAATTTTGTAAATGGATTGATAATAGAGGTGCAAAATTCATTTTAAGCAATTCTGACCCAAAAAATCATGATCCTGACAATAATTTCTTTAAAGATACTTATGGAAAATTGGGATTGAAAATTTGCAATCATAAAAAAATTGAAGTAAGGCGTTCAATTAATTCTAAAGGCAACAAAAGAGGGCCAATTAATGAACTTTTGATTTATAACTATTAAATTATTTTTTTTAAATTCTTTTATATGCATAATTTATATACTTTATTAAATAAATTCTTAAATGAAAGCAATTTTACGAAGTGAGAACAATTTTATGATCTCATACAATTTTGATCTCTTTTAGTAAAATTTTGATCAAAAACAAGTATTTTATGGAGATGCGCTTGGATTGGGGGTCATTAAGCAATTAAATTTTCTCTAACTGTAATTTGTATTTTTAATTAAAGGGATTCAAATGAAAACATTTCAGGAATTAAATTTCAAAGAACATTATGATTCTCAAAAAGATAATTTGTTGAAAGATTTTTATATTCCTGCTTTAGCTAATTCTAAAAAATACCGTAGGGTTGTAGGTTATTTCAATTCAAAAAGTTTAGCTTCTGTTGCTATTGGTTTAAAAGATTTTATATTAAATAATGGTAAAATGGATTTGTTATGTGGTGTTGATTTAAATCCGGCAGATGTTAATATGATTAATTTTGCTTCAAAACATCCTGAAGAAATATTGACTTCTAATTTTTTAAATGAATTAAATTCTATTGAAGATGAAATTGTTAAAAATCATGTTAAAATTTTAGGGTGGATGATTGCAAATAAACAATTGAGAATTAGAGTTGCGGTTAAGACAGATGAAAATGGAATTCCTGTTACTAATGGTGGTGGAATTTTACATTATAAGATAGGTTTAATGTATGACTGTAAAAATAATCTTATTTCTTTTAGTGGTTCAATTAATGAGACATCTGCTGCTTGGGAAAAGAATGGTGAAGAATTTCATTTATTTAGAGATTGGAATCTTGGTGAATTAAAGCATCTCAAAGAAAATTTAGTTACATTCACTGATTTATGGAATTCAAATTCAGAGTCATATAAGATTTTGGACATTCCTGAGGCAATTGAACAAAAATTAATTGATGATGCTCCTGAGAATTTTGATGATTTAATTTTTCATGATACAATTCCTCCTATGGCTCCAAAAATTGAATTATATGATTATCAAATTGATGCAAGGGATAAATGGTTTGATAATGATAAAAGAGGCATTTTTGTCATGGCAACAGGAACTGGTAAAACTTATACAGCATTAGGATGTTTGCAAAAGTTACTTCTTGATGATTCTTTATTATTAACAGTGATTACTGCTCCGACTAAACATTTACTTCCGCAATGGAATAAATCTATTGAAGATCTTGGTTTAAATTTGGATAGGGTAATTACTGCTACTGGAGATACGAAATGGAGAAAAGCATTAGAAGATGGCTTATTGGATTTAAGGTTACATATCATTAATAATTTGGTTGTATTAACCACTCATGATACTCTAGCAAGTGATGATTTCATAAATTATCTTAAAGAATATAAAAAATTTAACTATTTTTTAATTGGAGATGAAATGCATGGTTTGGGTTCTCCTTATAGAACAAATGGTTTAAATGATAAATTATATGATTTCAGATTAGGATTAAGTGCTACTCCAACTAGGTATTCAGATGAAGAGTCTGATTTTCTTTTTGAGTTTTTTGGTGATGAATTATATAAAATATCATTAGAAGATGCAATTTATAATTTTTATAATCCTCGTACCGGAAAATCTTATTTAACTCCTTATAATTACCATCCTTACTTTTTAAGTTTAACAAAAGAAGAACTTGAAAAATACAAAAAAATAACGTTAAATCTCTTTAAATTCCAAGATGAAGAATACAGTAAACAAAAAGCTAATTTACTTTTCCAAAGAGCTGATTTAATAAAAGATGCCTTCAATAAATTTAATGTATTTGAAGAAGTACTGGATGATATTGATGATTATTCTGGATTGATTATTTACTGTAGTCATAATCAGATTGATAAAGTTTTAAATATTCTTGCTAGAAAAAATATCGTTGCCCATAAGTTTACTATGGAAGAAAAAACTACTCCTTTAAAAGAATATGGGGGTTTATCTGAAAGAGAAATGATTTTAAAAGATTTTGATGATGGAAATTATCACGTATTGGTTGCTATGCATTGTTTGGATGAGGGGGTTGATGTTCCATCTGCTTCAAAAGCAATATTTATGTGCAGTAGCAATAGTTCTAGAGAATTTATTCAAAGAATTGGTCGAGTTATCCGACGTTATGAAGGTAAAACTCACGCGGATATTTATGATTTGATAGTTAGGCCTTCTGGGGATAGATTGGATAAATCATTACAAAAATTCGAAAAATTCATCTTTGAAAGAGAAAAAGAGAGATATAAACAAATTGGATATATTGCCGAAAATTATGATTATGTGATTAAGGAATTGAATAAAAATTTATAAGGTGTTGCTATGAATACTCAGAGAAAAATATATGAAAGTTTAAAAAAGAATTCAGGTAATGATTCTGTTTCAAATTTTCTTCAAGAAATATTCGTTGAAGAAAATAGGGGATTGCGCCAATGGAATGCAAAATATGATGAATTAATTGATAAATATTGTAAGGGGTATCTTAATGAGGATTGAAGAAATTCAATTTAAAAATTTTAGAAAATATGTTGATACATCAATTAACTTCAATAATGAAAATAATAATGATATCCATGTGGTTATTGCTGAAAACGGAGCTGGAAAAACAACTTTTTTAAATGCAATGACTTGGTGTCTTTATAATGAAGAACCTAAAATTAAAGACCAAGATGATGCATTGCCTACTTTAAATACAGAAGTAAGTAATAATTCGGATAATGATTTTGAAAAAGCTTCTGTTAGGATTACTGTTGCGGGTGATGGATTAAAATTAATTTATAAACGTTCTGATATTTTTAAAATTCATAGTATTCATAGTGATTATTACAAAAATAATGGTAAACGTGAGGAATGGATTGATCAGGAGTTCACTGTAACTGAAATTGAAGGTTCTCAGTCTAATGTGTGCAGAGACATTGGTGAGTGTGAGTTGTTAGTGTCATCATTTATTCCTGAAGCTATTAAGGAATTTTTCTTTTTTGATGGTGAACAGTTAGATAATTATTTTTTAATGTCTACAGCTATAAAAGACCAAGTATTCACATTATCTCATATTTTTGTTTTAGATGAAATGGAAGAGCGATTAAATGAAAAGTTAAAATACCTTAGAAAACAAGGAAATCCTAATTCGGATGCAGATAGTAAATTAAAGGAATATAATGAACAATCTGAGTTTTTAAAATCTGAAAAAGATAGATATGAAAATTTAAAAGATTCTTATAAATCATTAGAAAATGAATTGAAAAGTTTAGTTAATAATTTAGGTTCAGTTCCATCTATTAAGGATGTTGAAAAGAAAAGAAATGCTAAAATTATTCAAAAGAATAAGAATAATGAAAAAATATCTTCTAAGGAGAAAAGTTTAAATGATCTTATTATTAAGGAATCTCCAAAAATTTTAGCTAAACATGCTTTTATTAAAGCATTAAATTTAATTGAAGAAAATAAGGATGATTCTTATGTGTATCCTATTGATGAAGATATTTTGGAAGATTCGCTTCATGATCATTCGTGTAAAGTATGTGATCGGATTTTTGACGATGAATTAATGAGTTATATTAAAAAGAAAAAAGCTAAATTATATCTTATTTCTCCAGAGGATAAAATTTTAAACGATAATAAAAAATTTTTCAATCGTTTTAAAAATATCCAAGAAAGTTATATTAAATCTGAAAAAGAATTGATGGAGGACATATCTGATTTAGATAATGCAGTTAAAACATTAGAACGTGAAATAAAAGAATTTTATCATACAATTAAGGTTAATGAGCATCTTAAAGATAGTATTGATAGGCGTGATGAATTATTGGAAGTATTGCCTGAAAAAAACACGGAATTAAATAATCTAAATGAAAACAATAAAAAATTGCAGAGATGCATAGAAAAATTACATGAAGAATATCTAAATTTACTTGAAGAAGAAGAGGAATATCGTGAAATTTCTGCAAAAATAAAATTGTGTACTGATGCATTAGTGGTCATTAAGAATGTTAAAGAAGACATGATGGCTGAAACTAGAAAAATTATTCAGGAAGTTACAAAAGAAATGTTCTTTGGTTTAATACGTAAATCTAAGACTTACGGTGAAATTGAAATTAATGAGAATTATGAAGTTAAATTATTCGATGAAGATGGTAGACCATCTAAATCCTCTGCAAGTGCTTCTGAAGTTGAACTTTTAGCTTTGGCATTTATTTTAGCTATTCATTCAGTTTCCGGATTTGATTCTCCATTGGTTGTTGATACACTTTTAGCAAGAACTGGTGGTGAACAAAGATTAAATGTAGCTAAAAGTTGTTTAAATGTAAGTGAAGAAAAGCAATTACTCTTATTTTTACTTGAAGAAGAATATTCTGAGCCAGTTAAACAATTATATAAACAAAAACATGTTAATGAATACTCTTTAAGAGAATCTGAATCTGAAAAACAAATAATTATTGAGGGGAAATAATTATGGGGAATATGTCAAACCATTTTTATATTGAGAAGAATTATAAGGATTTTTTTAAGAAATCAGAAATTTTAAATTCTCCTAGAAGTGAAGGAATAATTAAACGGGAAAATTTCTTACTTCTTATGGCATTAGGATTTTCTATAGGTTTTAAAACACCCTTTGAAAATCCGAAAGCTAGTGGTAATGATACATTTGTTATGAATCAATTAACTGAAGAAGAATTGTCTTTAATGTATGCGATTGCAATATCTGACTCTGAAGATACAGAAATTGTAAATGATGATTTAAAAGTAGCTGATATTGCTATGGAATATGCAAATACAGGCATTATTGCACTTAAAGATTTAGAAGAAAATTCTCAAAAAGGAAATAGGCTAAAAAAATTCCAAATGGAAATTCATGATTTTATAGAAGATAATAGTGATTGATTTAAAATGTCAAATAAACCAGTTTTACAAGAAAAAGATTGCGATTATTCAATTTTAACTCATGTTAATTTGGGAATGAGAATTAAAGATGTTCCATCAGGATGGGCTTTAAACTTATTTGATATTCGTGAATTTATTCCTGTATTGAGATATGAAAAAGAATGTTATATTAGAATTAGGGGTATAATATCGCCATGTAGGATTGTTATTAATCCTCGGTTGTTTTATAAAGGAAAACCTTTAAAAAATCACCTTAGGGATCTGAAATCAAAAGATGAAAATTTTAAGGTTCCTATTGAGATAAAATTCAATAAAAGAGAATTAGATGCATCTTTAGATGAATTTAATTCAGATAACATTAATTATATAGATACTGATCTATTGGTTGGAAAATCATATAGCAGTAAGGGTTGGGGTTTATCTAAAGATGTTGTTTCACAATTAATTCCATTAAAGGCTTATGATTTTATGTTCCCTGTGTATATTGATAATATTCCTGCCGAAACACGGTTGAATATGCAAACTCGTTTATTTTATAATAGTGTTGAATTGAGTAAGGAATTAGAAGAATTGTCTAAAAGGGACTCCAAACAAAGAGTGGATGCAAGAATAATTTTCAATGAAGAATATCTGGATTTAGCAAAAAAATTTAAAGAAGGATACAAATCTGAAAGTAAATGTACTATATGCGGTAATTCATTAGACTGTGATAGTAAAAGTGATAAATGTTTTGATTGTTTAGATAAAGAAATCACTGTTTTAAAACTTAAAAAGATTTTAGAATATTTTAAACCTTCTGAAACATTTAATGAAAGAGATTTATTGGATTTAGGTTATACAAAAGGTCAGATTATTATTCTTATTAATAAATTGGAGAAATATGATTTAATTTCAATTGATTGGGATGGGTCTTTCCAATTAGTTGATGAAACAACTATAACTAACTTTATAAAACAATGGGGTTAACTCTTTTATTAAACTATATAACGTAAGCTGCCAAATATTAAACCAGAGGAAAAACATGAAAACTTTAAATGTTGTAGCAGCTATTATAAAAAAAGACAACAAAATCCTGGCCACCAAGAGAGGCTACGGTGAATTCATTAACATGTGGGAATTTCCGGGCGGCAAAATTGAAAATTCAGAAACTAAAGAGGAAGCTCTCATAAGAGAAATCAAAGAAGAGCTTGACTGCACTATTAAACCTGTAAAATTTGCTTTAAACCTTGAATACCAGTATCCTACATTTTATCTTAAGATGGACTGTTTTGAAGCTGTAATCACTGAAGGAACTCCAAAGCTATTGGAGCACAACGACGCCAGGTGGCTTTCAAAAGATCAGCTTGATGAGGTTAACTGGATTCCTGCAGACATTAAGATTATCGATTATCTAAAAGAAACTATGGATGATTAAAATGGCAGACAAAAGACTGGAACTTGCTAAAAACAAACTAGAAGAACTTGAAAATAAACTCGAAAAAGTCAAAGGCACTCCTAGAGAAGAGGAATTTCAAATTCAAATTGACAAACTCAACGATTTAATCAAACACATTGAAAACGAGTAGATTGTATGAACATTGATGAAATCATGGAAGGGGCTAGAACAGCATTCATAGATGAGACTCTCGACTCCAACATGGATTTCAGGCCAAAACTTCTATACAATGACAGAGACACCAAGGTCATTAATTCAATTAAGGACGAGCTTAAAAGCTGCGATGAGTTTTTCATTTCTGCAGCCTTCATCACCATGGGTGGAATCACTCCGCTTCTAGAAGAGCTTAAAACCTTGGAAAAAAACAATATTAAAGGTAAAATCCTCACCACTGATTATTTAAACTTTACAGAACCTAAGGCCTTAAGAAAACTCCAGGCATTTAAAAACATTGAAGTCAAGCTTTACAGTCAGGAAAAGGAAGGCTTTCACACCAAAGGATATATTTTCAGAAAAAACGACGTCTACACAGGTATTGTAGGCAGTTCCAATATGACAATGAATGCTTTAAGTGTCAATAAGGAGTGGAATGTCGAGTTTTCAAGTATGGCTGAAGGTGAGATGCTTTCTCAAATCAGACGTGAGTTTGACACATTATGGGCTCAGGCTGATCCTTTATGTGATGTTATTTCTAAATATGAAAAAATCTATGAAGACCATAAGAAATTCACTGATTTAAGAAAGATTACAAAAGAAATCAAGGAAAAAAACATCACGCTTACTCCAAACTATATGCAGGAGGAGTTTCTCGAAAACCTCAGAAACCTCATCAAGATGGGTGAAGACAAGGCAATTCTTGTATCAGCTACAGGTACAGGTAAGACCTATGCATCAGCATTTGCGGTTAAGGATTTCAAACCCAAAAGATTTCTCTTTCTGGTTCACAGGGAACAGATTGCAAAGCAGTCAGTTGAGGCTTACAAGCATGTTTTTGATGACCATGAAAATTTCGGTCTTGTTTCTGGAAATTCCAAGGATTTTGATAAAAATTACGTCTTTGCAACCGTCCAGACCATGTCCAAGGATTTAATCTACACACAATACGCCAAAGACCACTTTGACTTTATCGTTATTGACGAGGTTCACAAGGCAGGTGCCCATTCATATATCAAGCTTTTAAACTACTTCAAGCCTAAGTTCCTTTTGGGAATGACAGCTTCACCTGAGCGTACCGACGGCTTTAACATTTATGATTTATTTGACAATAACATCGCTCATGAAATCAGACTTCAGGAAGCTTTGGAAGAGGATTTATTGTGTCCATTTCACTATTTTGGAATAACTGACGTTGAGTTTGAAAACGGAGAGATTGACGACGATTTCAGTGATTTCAATCTTTTATCATCTGATAAAAGGGTAAATTATCTAATTGAAAAGTCAAACTTCTACGGTTATTCAGGCGATAGAAGAAAAGCTCTGGTTTTCTGTTCAAGAAAGCGTGAGGCCGAACTTTTATCAGAAAAGTTCAACAAGAGGGGTTATGCTTCAACTGTCCTTACAGGTGACGATTCACAAAAAACCCGTCTTGATGCAATTGACAGACTTACAAATGATGAAAACCCCGACAGGCTTGAGTTTATTTTTACAGTGGATATTTTCAATGAGGGTGTTGACATTCCCGAAATCAACCAGGTCCTGCTTGTAAGACCTACCGAGTCTCCAATCATTTTTATCCAGCAGCTCGGAAGAGGTTTGAGGAAATATCAAAGCAAGGAGTATGTTGTAATCCTTGATTTCATTGGAAACTATAAAAACAACTTCATGATTCCGATTGCCCTTTCAGGAGACCGCTCCTATGACAAGGACAAAATCAGAAAGTATCTCATGGAGGGAAGCAAAATCATCCCGGGCGCCTCTTCGATAAACTTTGATGAAGTTTCAAGAAAGCGTATATATGAGTCAATCAACAATTCATCATTTAATAAGAAGGCACTCTTTAAGGAAAAGTACAATCAGTTAAAATACAAGCTTGGAAGGATGCCTTTATTATATGACTTTGCTGTTAATGCAGAATTCAACCCTGAACTTATCCTCAATCACAAGGACTTTCCGACATATCACAATTTCCTCTGTGAAATCGATGATGACTACAAGTCACACATTGACAATCTTGACCATCTGAAGTTCATATCCAAAAAGCTTTTAAAGGGAATAAGGCCTCATGAGCTTATAATACTTGAATGTCTAAAATATAACAGGTATTTCACTGTTTCACAAATCGAAAGATGCCTTGATGAGAACTTTGATTTAACTGACCAGTTTGATTCAATAAAAGGTGCAATCAACTTTTTAAGTCTGAATTTTTATCTAAAAGAAAAAGGCGAAGGCTATCAGGCAAATACCATAGAAAAGATTGTTGTGAGTCCGCATAATTTGTTTTTCAATTTCAATGAGGAGGTTTTCAGAGATCTCAAAAACAACAAAGATTACAGATTTGAAATTTCAGAGTCTTTTAGAGTTGCCCTTACAAATCCAGTATTTGTAAATCATTTAAATGACGCCCTGAAGTACGGATTTTTCAAATACGATAATATATACTCTTCACCTGATGAATTTAAACTCTATGAAAAATACTCCCGTGAGGACGTTTTGAGGCTTATGAACTGGGAGAGGTTCATGAACGGTCAGAATATCGGAGGATATAAAATCAAATACAATACCTGTCCGATTTTTGTAACCTATAACAAGGCAGAAGACATTTCTGAGACAATAAACTACGAAGACCATTTCATCAACAAAAACACTTTCAACTGGATGAGCAGAAACAACCGTAAAACCTCATCACCTGAACTTGAGCCATTGATTAACTATAACGGCGTTGACACTCAACTGTTTATACAAAAAAGCAACGATGAAGGAATCGAGTTTTACTATATCGGTAAACTGACTCCATTAAGCTACAGACAGGTTTACCGTAACATTAACGGCAAGAATCAGCCTATTGTTAACTTTAAATTTAAAATTGAAAAAGAAGTTAAAGACGAACTTTATTCTTATTTTGTAAATGATTAAAAAAAAGAGGGTTAATGTGAATTAACACTTAACCTAATAGTAATAGCTCATTCTGCTTACATAAGACATGTATGAAAAGAAAAGTATAAAGACAATAATGCTTATTACAATTGCCAGAACTATCATGATTATTCCGTGTTTGTGAACGTCCTTGTTTTCTCTTGTAAGCAGATATATTCCGATTATTATTCCAACAAGCGGGAAAAAGACTGAACATAAGTATCCTATGATTATGGCTGCATTATGTTCATTTTTATATACTGGGGCGCCGCATTGTGCACATGCAGTATTTCCAAAGGGAACTAAAGAGCCGCATCTTTGACATGTTGTTCCTCTGTTAATGTTAGTGTGCTCAGGTCCGGTTCTGCCTCCGTTTACTGCAGTTCCGCATTTGTCACAAAATTTAGCGCCTTCCTTTAGTTCATTACCGCAATTGCTGCAATATGTCATTTTATTCCTCTTTGTTTTCTTCGCCGGATTCTAGTTGGATTACTTCTGCAGTTTCTTCTGCTGTAATTTCTTTTTTAGAAGTAACGTCTTCACCGCAATTCGGACAGAATTTAGCTTCATCCATCAGTTCTTCACCGCAGTTTCTGCATTTTTTCACTTCTTCAACTTCACTTAAGTCCTGTCCGCAGTTCGGACAGAATTTTGCACCGTCCATCACTTCAGCACCGCAGTTCGGACATTTTTCAGCTTCAGGAGTTATTCCGTTATTAGTTAAATCCTTTCCGCATCCTGGACAGAATTTGGAGTCCTTAAATAATCCGTGTCCGCAGTCTTCACAGTATTCAACGTAATTGTTGGCATCTGCAGTTGTATTGTAGGTTTGTGAGGATCTTGTGCCGTTTGTGTTTTTGATGGTTACGATATCATCATCTGCAAGAAGGTAGTAGATTATTGCTCCGATTAAAAATAATAAAATAAGCACAATCAAAACGCCTAAGTTATAGGATTTTTTCTTTAAAATTGCGGTTCCATTGTAATTGCTCTGCAGTTTGTAGCCCTGTGCCAGATATATCTGCAGTTGCTGATTGAATTCGTCATCATTCTGTACTTCTATGTTTATGTTGAGTCCCATTGAATTCCTCCATATGTTATTCACATTTTTACTATAATATTAATTTTCAAAATAGGATTATAAATATATATCTGATTTTTTTCAAATCACATTAACGCTCCTGTTTGTGATGTTATAACCTTGTTATAGCTATTATTTTTAAAAAATATTGAATATTATTCTTATTTTTGTCATTTTAAGATGTAAGTGGGCACTTACATTCGAAAAACTATTTATATGGTCTTGTATAAAGTATTAATTGGACATGACAAGTTCAAAACAAAAAATTTGTATTCAGTTGTTGAATTAAAAAAAATTTAAAAGGTGAAAATATGAGCTGTTTGGAAGAAACTATTAAAGTTTTAAAAGAATTCGGGAAGAAACTATTAAAGTTTTAAAAGAATTCGAAGGATTCTAATAGCTTTTCAAAAATTAAATTGTTGGAGGTGAAATTATGAGCTGTTTGGAAGAAACCATTAAAGTTTTAAAAGAATTCGAAAGTTTCTAATAGTATTTCAAGATAAAATTGTTGGAGGTGAAATTATGAGCTGTTTGGAAGAAACCATTAAAGTTTTAAAAGAATTCGAAAGTTTCTAAATTAAATTACTGGAGGCGAAATCATGTGTGATTTCTTTGATCTCTAATAAAATTCAAGGTTCTCATAGAATCTGTAAAAAAATCCAGTGGAGGTGTAACTCTGCGATTTGACAAAAAGTGTTGATGCTGCCTGTTGGAATTAAATGACTTGCAGGCAGTAACTAAGTACTGACTTTTTTTTTAACATTAACATTAAAGATTTTCTATCTAAATTACTGTTTTTCAACGTGAACATATATATCTACATTTTTATTTAAGTCTATTTTATCGAATCATCATCGTTAATGTAAAATTAGATTAATAATTTTGCAGGTAATTTTTACCAAATTTCATATTATCAATAATATTTCATAGTTTCCATATACTTCTGCAGGTGCTGCTGTAGTCACCATTATCAAGCAGGTTCCTAACATTAACGTTAAAGATTTCCCATCTCAATTGCTGTTTTTCAATGTGCACATATATATCTGCATTTTCATCTGACATCTATTTATCAAATCATCATCGTTAATGTAAAATCCGGTTAATAATTTTACATGTTATTTTCACATAATTAATTTAATCAATGATATTTTATGGATTTATTATGCAGTGGTAAGTATTGCCTGATGTTGGTATTTTTAACAAATTCAAATTTTTTTCATGATAATGTGTTCCAAGAGGTCCAAATTTCAAATTCAAGTGAATTTTTCCACTTACTCGAAAAAAATTTCATTATTGAAAATCACGATTTTTTATCTAAATTCAAATTAAAATAATAATTATCTTATATATCAAAAAATATTAAATAGTAATATCGAACTGATTAATTGAGGAATTTTAGATGGCAAGTCCAATTGAAGTTATTTTAGTGCCGACAATAATGATTCTGTTAGGCGTATTTTTAAGGCAAAAGGGTTTTTTAAAAAAATCGGACAGGGAACTTCTCTCAAAGATTGTTTTATACATCGCACTTCCTGCAATGATTTTTATAAATCTGTATGATGCCCAGATATCTCAAAACATGCTCTTTTTACCGGTTCTGGGTTTTGCTCTGACATGCATACTTATAGTCATTGCATATGCCTACTGCAGAGCGAGAAATTACTCCAATAAGACCACATGGACAATTATTATTGGAGCATCAATCATGAATACAGGATTTATAGGATTTCCTGTATCGCTGGGTGTTTTTGGAAATGAAGGATTTATCAATGCGGTGTTTTATGATCTTGCAACATCAGCATGGGTAGTTCTCTACGGTGTTATCCTTGCAAGCAAGTTTGGAGGCGACAGGAAGGAAGCTCTTAAAAAAGCACTGACATTTACGCCGGTCTGGGCAGTGATATTGGCATTGATATTTAATGTTTTCAATATTCCGCTGATTTATGTTGTTGAAAACACTCTAAACTATTTCGGACAGGCTACAATACCATTAATCATGCTGGCACTTGGTCTTTCACTTGATTTTGGAAATGTGAAAAACTATATCTCTCCTTCAATAGCGGTATCTGTCATTAAGCTGGTGATTGCTCCTCTAGTAATGTTTGGTATGCTTTCAATATTTAAGATATCTGGTATGGCATTTAATATTGCAATTCTTGAAGCAGGTATGTCAACTGCAGGAAATGCTCTGGTGCTTGCTATAGAATATGGCCTTGATGCTGATTTGATGGGATCTTTAACATTTACAAATGTTGTTTTAAGTGTGTTTACATTAACTGCAATCATAGGTTTTTTAAGCTAAAAAATAGTTTTGTAGTGTGTGGGAGATTTAATTAAAAATCTCCCAGGGATTAAATGGAGAAAATTTTTTTTTAAGTAAATTTAAATTAAAGGGAGTGGGGGAATATTTTTATTCCCCGATATGGTAAAACCATAAATTTAAAGAGTTGGGGAATATTTCTATTCCCCAAATCTTGTGAATGAATCAAAAGATCAATTTAAAGATAATTGGGAGTTAATTTTAGAGGTATGCTATTTATGGGTCTCCCAATTTTCTAATTTATGCGGGAATATTCCGGATTTGATCCGGATATTTTTTTAAAGGGTTAATGAATTTTTTATGTGCCTTGTGAGTTCGTCCCAGGCACAATTAAATATATGAAACTATCCATATATAAAGTTTTTCGCATGCAAGTGCTTACTTGCATTCTTATTTGCCTAAAAAAGAAATAATAATGCTATTTTAAATAAAATAATTAAAATAAACTCATATTTTTAAATTTAAATACTGCAGGTGTAGTTTTTATTTTGATTTAAAATAGGGTGAGGGAATATTTCTATTCCCTCCAATATGGTAAAAACGATTAGTTTTAGATTTGAGGAATATTTTTATTCCCCGAATCGTGTGAATGAATAAAAAGATAAGTTTTAAGAAAAATTGGGAGTTTATTATATGTTCGAGGTGTGTATTTTATGGACTCCCAATTTTTTAATTAAAACGGGAATATTTTGGATATAAATCCGGATATTCATTTAAAGGGTCAATGATTTTTTTTTGGCTGTGCCAGTGTGTTTGTCTAGGCACAATTAATTATATGAAACTGTCCATATATAAAGTTTTTCGCATGCAAGTGCTTACTTGCATTGTTATTTGGCTTAAAAAGAAATAATAATGCTTTTTTAGATAAAATAATTATAATATAATCTTATTTTTAAATTTAAATTAGGATATGGGATATTTATATTCTCTCTAAAATCATATAAGTTTTTCAAGCAGGTGATATTTTTTGTTCCTCAAATCAGGTAAATGGATAAAAAAATTAGTTCTTAGAGAAATTGGGAGTATGGCCTCCCAATTTTCTAATTAAAACGGGAATATTCCGAAAATAAATTCGGATATTCACTTAATGGGTCAATGATTTTTTTTGACTGTGCCTTTGAATTACTTCAAGGCACAATTAAATATATGAAACTATCCATATATAAAGATTTTTACATATATTTGCTTATTTATATTGTTTTTTTTGACTTAAAATGAAATAATTATATTTTTTTAGATAAAATAGTTATAATATAATCTTATTTTTAAATTTAAATGTTAATATGAGGAGTATTTTATCTCAAAATCAGTAATGTTGTTGGTGTTTTGGCGATGGAGCTGACTATCTATGAAGTCTGCCATATTTTCCTTTAATTAATCTGGACTGTAAGAATTAAGGTTTGATTCCGTTATAGATGATGTCCAGTAAACTTTCTGAAAGATCTCTTGTTTCTTCATTAGGAGTTTTGTTGTATACTTTCCATAAAACGACAGACTGGAATGTTATACTGAAAACAGTCAGGCTTATGGCCTTCACATCAACATCCCTGATTTTACCCTTTTCGATTTGAAGGGTAAAGAATTCTTCATATTTTTTAAGGATAGTGTCTGTAATTAAAGCGATTATAAGTTTTTTGCTTAAAACATCGTCCACTTCTTCCATAGCTATTTTAATTATACGGAATTCTTCTTCAGGAAGATTTAACATTCCTTTAAAATTTTTTTGAAGATAATCTTCAAGCTCATCATCTTCATTAAACTCAAAAATATTTTCAACAGTGTCCTGAAAGCGTTGGAGGTAATATTCTTCGGTAATTTCAATCAGGTTCTTTTTGGTTTTGAACTTCCGGAATATTGTTACTTCATTGACTTCGGCCTCTTTGGATATTCTTTTGGTTGTAGCCTTGTCCCTGCCGTCTCGTAGAAGGATTTTATAGGTTGCGCTTACTATTTTTTCCTCAGTGCTGTCAAGTTCAATTGCCATAATATATACTATATTATAAATCGTTATAAATTTATTCATTTCTTTTTCGTGAGGTGAATTGAAACACATGTCAAAAGCAAAATATATCCAAGAGGATTTTTTCAATTTTGGCCTTTTTAAGCCATTGTCTAGAAAAAAATTTTTTTCCAATAAAGCACTGTTATTGCCGGTAACTCAGAATTTTTGAATTTTTTTTCAGGGTGAATCTGGCCTTGTCTTGTTATTATTTGTATTTTTCTAAATTTAAAATTTTGATTTTTTCAAAAAAGCTGCTTTTAAAAAATTATACTCTAATCAGGGTGATTTGAACCTGTTACTGTATGAAAATTTTTTGCCAGTAACTCAGGATTTTTGCCCGTTTTGTAGTTTGGAGGAATCTTCAGCTCAGCATTTATTTTTTGGATAAAATCATTTATAACATTATATTTTTGAAAGCATTTGGTCATATTCATGATTTCAGGCAGTTACACTTGAAATATACCTCTAATCCAACTCACATGGATTAATTAATCTTAAGGACTAATTTGTATCTAAAAAATGCCTAAATAATATTACAAATATAATTATATAGTATTGTTTTAGATAAATATAATTATATATATCAGGGGATTTTATCATGAAGATTAAAAAAATTTTTTTAGTTTGTCTGATTCTTTTGACCATACTCTCGGTTGGAGCTGTCAGCGCTAATGGCGATATTGCTTCAGCTGATGATTTATCAATCCAGAGCGATGATGCTCTTTCGGCAGTTGACGAATGGGATGATTCTGACGATTGGTATGATGATAGTGAAGATGAAGACGACGATGACTGGGAAGTGGATGAAGATGAAATTATTGTAGAGGTCAATGAAGAATTGGGTCCGGTTTATTATATGGATGATGCAGTTATTGCCAGCTTAACCCTTCCAAGTGATGCTTACGGTAATCTTTCAGTATTTGAAGGGGATTATGATACCGGAGATTATCTGGCAGGTGTTGAGTTAGTTAACGGATTTGCTCAGGTAAAAATATCTGACCTTAATTTTGCAGAAGATGAGTTTATCGGAGATCATTTATTAACATTTGTATATGAAGGTGATGATTATGCAGTAACTGACGGTGAAATGGTTTTAAGTATTGTTGATTATGAATTCACAGGTCCTAAAAGTGTAGCTCTTGGAGAAAGTGCAACATTTATCTTGAATTTACACAGAAACATTAGCGGAACATTATATGTTACTCCTTCCCGTTTTGATGGTGAAGGGGATTATATTGACGGTGAAGTGATTTATTTTGATGTAATTAATGGTGTTTCAAAAGCAGTATTTTCCAATTTAAATATGGGAATGTATACCTATCGTTTTGAATTTAGTGATGATGATTATCTTTTCGACCAGGAAGCATCTTTAGATGTTTATCCTAAAATCAATGTTAAAGATAAAATCACTATAGGAAAAGACAATGTGTTGTCAGTTGATTTGCCTAAAGATGCTCAAGGTTCATTTTTACTTTCAATATATAGTGATGCTTTAGATGATTATATTGACTTTGATATAGCTTATAAAAACGGCAATATTGTAATCCCGTCAATCGGACTGGCTTCTGGAAACTATGACATTACTGGATTTGAAATCAATGATGCAAAATATGGTTATGTCAATTTTGAAGAATCATCTTCATTTAATGATGGTGAAGGAATCTATGCTTCCTTTAAAGCTGTAAATCCTACAAATTCCGTTGTAATAGCAAGCAATTTCAATACAGTATATACTGCCAACGGAATCTACAAGGTAAAAGTAACAATCGGTTCTAAACCTGCTGCCGGCGCAAGAGTAGTATTTAAAATCAACAATGTTGAAGTTAAATCCACATTTGTTGATAAAAACGGTTATGCAAGCTTAAAAATCACAAAAGCTCCTGGAAACTATAAAATAACCACAATAGCTCTTGGTAAAACTGTAACAAAAATATTGACAGTAAAACATCTTGTGACACTTAAAAAAGTAACTGTTAAAAGGTCAGCAAAAAGTCTTGTCATTCAGGCAAGTTTGGCTAAAGTCAACGGAAAATACCTTAAAAACAAATGGATCAGTTTCAAATTCCCAGGTATATCAACCAAGGTAAAAACCAATTCAAAAGGTGTTGCAATACTTACTATTCCATCAAAAGTTTTAGGAAAACTCAAGTCAGGTAAAAAAATAACCTATCAGGCAACTTACCTAAAAGACACTGTTAAAGTTGGTGTCACAGTTAAAAGATAGATTTTTATCTATTTTTTCTTTTTTTTTAATTTTTTGCCAATCAGTTTTATATTAGTTTGAATATAGATATATTCAAATATAATTTAGAGGCGAAAATCGTGAAATCAAAATTATTGTTAATTTTAATATTTTTACTCGCTTTTTGCGTGATGGCTCCAATTTCCGCATCAGGAGATGCCGCCAACGAAACGCAAATAGTCGATGATATAAAGGTATCATTCAATGATACTGTTTATAAAGAAGATTTGGGATATATTGATGTTGAAATTCCGGAAAATACAAGCGGAAATCTAAAAGCAACAATCAATAATGTGGAATTTTACAATGAAAACATATCAGAATCCGTCAAGATTCCAATCTCAATTCCTAAAAAGGCAATTTCTTTAATAGTTGTTAACAGAAATACAGACCATCTAAACTACAAAATAGATCTCTTTTTCAACAATACTTTAATCCCGTCAAATCACACTCTTAAAGTCATGAATATTCCTTCTAACTTTACAACTCCGGGATTTACTGAAGAAATTCTAAAGGATGATGAGATGGCTCGTGCATCATTATTTTTCCCCTTTTCTGCAAATGGGGAAGTTAAAATTTATATTGATGGTATTTTTGCAGATAATTTCACTGCACGTCAGTACTGCTTTTTGAATGTTACAAAATTCAACACACTGCCTCTTGGAAGCCATAACCTGACTGTGGTTTACAGCGGGGATAAGTACTATAAGAAATTCAACAGGACTTTCAACTTCACTGTTGTTGACATGCTGATAGACATACCTTCCCATATCATTCTCGAACATGACGACTGCATAAGTGCAAGGATAATCAACAATACTGACGGTGTTGTAAGCGTCTTTGTTGACGGCAAAAAAGTCTTTTCAGATAAACTCGACAAATACGGTGAATTTTTATATTCAACATTTCCAAAAATAACCTGCGGCCAGCATATGATTGAAGTCCAGTACAATGCAAGCAAATTTTCCAAATCCAAAAAAGTGCAGGTCAATGTGGACTATTATGTGGATATCTTTGATTATGGATCATTCATATACGGTGAAGGAGGTCAGGTCGTAATAGTCGTGCCGACAGACTTTAACAAAAATCTGATTAACATTACTATTGACGGTGCTCAAATCAGAGATTTTGAAATAGACAATTCAGGCTGGATTGAAATAGATGTTTCAAGACTTCCTGCCGGAAACCACACACTCAATTTTGACTTCAAGGGAGATGATAAATACTACAACTGGTCAGAATCAACAAATTTCACAATTGAATACGAGATTTACATTCAGTCATCCTCCTACATCGGCCTTGAAAAAGAGGTACATTTAACACTTCCTCCTTCAGCTAAAGGCAGTCTTGAAGTATACGTTAACGATAAATTTTTCAAAAGCGCAAAACTTGTCAAAGGATATGCCCTGATCGATTTGGGTAATCTCGAGCCTGACATTTATAAAATCTTTGCAACTTATACAGGTGATGACTTTAACCTAAGCAATCGAACCGATTATCTTGAAGTCGAACCGGATATAACATGTCCTAATGAAATCTATGTCGGTGAGGACAAATCAGTTGTTGTCAAAACCCTAAAGACTTCAAAAGGAAAAGTAATCTTCAGTATTAACGGCCAAAACTTCACTGTCCAAATTAAAAACGGCCAGGCACGTCTTTCACTTAAAAACTTCAAAATCGGAACATATGATGTTGATGCATATTATATTGGAGATAACGGATATAATGTCACATTATTTGCATTTTTCGATGTTTTAAACACTAAAGTTAAAATAGCGAACGTTAATGTTGCCTATACAAATAATGCCAAAGTTAAAGTCTATATAAACGATAAGATTGCTAAAAATACCTATGTGACCTTCAAGGTTGCAGGTAAAACACTTAAGGTCAAAACAGATAAGAAAGGCATTGCCACACTTAAGGTTAACAAATTAAAACCTGGCCAGTACAGGATTCAGGCATTTTTCAAATCTGCCTCAACAAGCAAAAAGCTCACTGTAAAACATATTTTGAGTTTAAGCACTGTTAAAGTTAAAAAATCATCCAAAAATGTGGTTTTAAAAGCCAAGCTTTCAGGCAAAGTTAAAAATAAGGTTATTAAATTTAAATTCAACGGTAAAACCTTAAAAGTCAAAACCAACAAAAATGGAATTTCAAAAGCTGTCTTTAAAACCTCAAACCTTAAAGTCGGCAAAAAAATAACATATAAGGCAACTTATCTAAAAGACACTGTTCAAAAGACAGTAACTGTTAAAAAATAGGAATTATTTTCTTATTTTCTTTTTTTTTTCGATAGTTTTTTTATTACCTGTTTCCATATTTTTATATGGTGATTATTTGAAAATTAATTCTAAAATATTGAGTATAGTGATTGTAGTTCTCGTTGCATTTACAATATCTGCAGCAGGTGCTATTGAGTTTACTAACTTCAGCATCAATCTTCCTGCAGAGTGTGATTTTTCCGAGCAGGCTACAACCAACATCAGTGCTAATGGGACAGATATGGCTCTTGTTGTTTATGAAAATACCGCAAACAATTCCAAGGATATCAGTAGCATAGTCTATTTCAATGACTCCCGCTCAGGCAATGACATGGCCGCCAAGTTTTTAAATGACCTGAAAAAAGGCAATGACGTTGTTGAGGAAAATGCAAACTGCACAATAGTCAAGCTCAAAAATCCGAATATAAAAGCAGGCAATGTCAACGGTTCATTCAAGGAGGCATTTGATTTTGCAAGCAGCTTTATTCCAAAAAAAGGCTTGAATTTCTCTGTTGACGGCGATTCTGTAGCCCTTTCCAAAGACAATTTCAGCGTTTCCGAAGCAGAAGGTGACAACCTCTCCATTTCATCAAAAGGCATGGAATTTTCAGACAAGGATAATTCCAACGGTTCAGTCAAATTGTCCTTTGATGATGATATAACTCCGGCCATTAAAGATGATGATTATGTGGCATGTCTGAGTCATGACAATCAGGTTGTTCTCATTGGCGGTGACAATTTAGCTTTAATTAAACAGGTGGCAGCTTCTGTTAAATTCAATTAAAGCATTTTTTTTCTTTTTTTATCCAATATTTTTTTTAATAGTAAGTTCAATATATATACAATGAAATACATCAGGGAAAACAGAAACTCATATACTATTGTAAAGGCATCCAAAACCTATGCAAAAATAACTAATCTGGACGATGCAATATTTATCAGGGACTTTTTGGTTGAAAATGACTGGGATTTAAATAAAACTCCTCAAATCATCGGGCATGATGAAAATTACCTTGTTTTAACAGTTTATGAGGATAAAATATATCTTCTTGCCAAATACAAACAAAAACCCTCCCAAGATACTGTTTCAAGACTGGTTAAAAAGCATAAAAGAAACCCGAACAACTCAAAATATGGTCTCAATATTTTAAAGGTATTTGATACATTCGTAATCAAAAAACGTATTGCCGGTGATGACTATATCTTCGGATATTATGACAGTCTTGAAGATGCGGAGTTTGTGAGAAATTTCCTTATGGATCATATGTGGAATGTCAATGAATTTGAAACTGTTAACTACTGCGAGGATTCAGGTGACTATAAGGTAGTTAAAGTCATTGACGATAATGTATATGTTCTTGATTCATTTTATTCAAAAAATATTGATCTTAAAAAATGTTATGAAGAGTTTTTAGCTAAAATATCCAAGCACAAATACGGTCTTGCAAGTTATCCTCACCTTGACCTTCTAAAAGACAAAATTGTGCAGCTGGAAGAGGAGCTTAATGTTAAAGTTAAGGATGACTACTGGGATTTCGGCAATGTCACAGGTAAAGCTCAGGCTCTCGATGAGATTATTTTTACATTAACGCCTTTCCAGAAAAGCATTTATGATGCAATTGATGATTCATCCACATTTGAAGATATTAAAAAGGCAATGATTAGATACAAATCCAAAAACTTCGATGAAAAGATAGATAAAAATCTGGGTGAACTTATTGAAATGAATCTGCTTGTAAAGGACGGTAATTATTATAAAAAAAGTAAGGAATAAAGTAATTATTCCCTGTCAGATAGAAGTTCTCCAGCTACTCCAATGTCTTCCTTGTCGTAGCCCTGAACCAATACGGTTATTGCTTCAACAGGTAATTCATATGCTTCAGCAACAATTTCTGATACTTTTTTTACCATTTCTCTTTTATTTTCTAAAGTTATTCCGTTATTTCCAGCTATTGTAATTACAGGCATTTTTTATCACCAATTAAAATTTATTATCTATGGAGTATATATAGATTATTAAAGGATTTGATAATTATGCTCGGTGAAGAAGAACTCGTTAAGCTGTTTCCGGACTTTGCAGATTTGGTACAGCCATCCGGAATTGACCTTGAACTTGATAAAATTTACATACAATGCTCTGAAGGCTCACTAATAGACAATGAAAAAAATTTGCCTGAAATTAAAGAACTTGAAGGTGACATTTACACATTAAAGCCTCATAAAGCATATCTGGCAAGCATAAAAAGGAAAATTAAAATTCCCAAAGGATATACTATGCTCTACCTTCCCCGCTCAACACTTTTAAGGTCATTTGTTTCAGTTCAGACCGCAGTTGGAGATCCTGGATTTTACGGAACACTGATGTTTATGATTTACAATCATGGGGAATATGACTTTAAAATCAAATCAGGTGACAGGATTGCCCAGGCAGTTGTATTTCCGGTTGAAGGCTCAGGAGAGTACAACGGGTCTTACCAGGAGGCGGAAGAGTGAATGTAGCAGATAAGCTGGTTGAAATCTTAGAAAATGAAGGCGTTAAAGACGTTTTTGGAATTCCAGGCGATCAGATATTGCCTTTATACAAAGCATTATCAAAATCCGATATTAACCACGTTCTGGTTCGCCACGAACAGGCTGCAGCCCATGCCGCAGACGGCTATACTAGATCAAGCGGAAAAATCGGAGTATGCATTTCAACTGTTTCACCGGGTGCTTTAAACTTTACAATGGCACTGGCAACTGCATTTAAGGACAATGTTCCTATTTTGCTTTTGACAGGTGATAATGAGCTTAAATATCGTGGAAGTGATTATTTCCAAAGTCTTCCGCAAGTTGAGGTCTTAAAACCTCTTACTCGTGCATCATATAATCCTTTAAATGGTACAGAAGCAATTTACGTTTTAAAGGCAGCACTTTATGAGCTTAAAAATATGCCTAAAGGTCCGATTCATATTAACTTATCAAAGGATGTGCTCATGTCAGAAGATTTTAAGGAATTTGACTTGTGCTATCTGTGTGAGGATGACCTGTCAAAGGTTTCTGATGCTCAAAAACTTATTGACTCTTCTGAAAAGCCGCTTTTGATATTGGGTGCAGGTGCAATCTCACAGAGAGATAAGATTTATGAAATTTCAAAAAAATATCAGATTCCCATATCCACAACATTTCATGCAAAGGGCATAATATCAGACAGGGATGATTTGAATTTGGGTCTTGCAGGAATTAGAAATTCACCAAGATCAAAATATGCATATGAAAATGCCGACTGCATAATAGGACTTGGAATCAGAGCAAGTGAGAGAACACTGCCTCAAATTCCGGATAATCTCATTCATGTAAACATCAACAAGGACGTTCTGGTTGGTGATTGTCAGATTCATGGAAAGGTTGAAGACTTTTTAGATGAAATAAACTTCAAACCAGTTCACTGGATTGATGAAATTTTAAAAATAGACAATTCCATTGAAATTAGTGGTCTTGACGATGATTTAGCTCCTCAAGCTGCCATCAAAAGAATCTTGGAGAAATTTGACGATACTATTATAGCTTCAGATGCGGGAAGTCACACCACCTGGACCACACTTTTAAAAAAATCACTAAAACCTGGCCAGCTGTTATTTTCAGGAGGTCTTGCACCTATGGGATACGGATTGCCAGCTGCTGTCGGTGCAAGTTTTGCAACTGGTGAAAAAATAGTATGCATAGTCGGTGACGGTGACTTTCAGATGAACCTTCAGGAACTTGCATGCATCAGGGAAAATAATCTGGATATAATCATATTCATTTTGAACAATTCAGAATTTGGAATCATCAGACAATGGCAGGAGCAGTTCTATGATATGAAACCGTACCAGATAAAACTCCAAAATCCTGATTTTGTAAAATTAGCTTCAAGCTATTTTATAGATGCTGTTCGCATAGACAGGCTGTCTGATTTGGAGTACCTTCTTGAAAAAGACCTTAAGGGTCCTATTGTTGTTGAAGTGATTGTTAGAAGTGAGGATGTCCCTCTACCTAAATAATTTCCTTTTCAACAAATTCTTTAACAACTTGCTCTATTTCATCAATTACATCTATAGGTGCAAGGTAATATTCACCATTTTCTTCAAAAATTATTCCGACAGGTTTTATTTCTGCAGATGAAATTTTATCATTGATTGTAAATATTGCTTTTTTAAAGACAAATGTAAAACCGTAAAGTTTTTCAAATTCATACTCCTGAATTTCTTCATATCCCACAATGTCTTCTAAAAAGCTGATAATATGCTTATCCATTTCTAACACCTTTTATTAATTGGCGGACTTCTTTTTTAGAAATCAGTTTGACTGCAGAAGGAAGTAACTTCAAAAGATTGATATCAAGCTCGTTTGCTCCTTTGCCGTCTAATCTGCTTCCGTTAAATGAAGGCTCAGCTGTTAATCTTGCATTTTTGTGAACCTCATTTACAATAATAATCAGACTCCAGATATATCCGATGTATTTGGCAGTGTCTGCATAGGAGTCAAGTCCAAAAATCAGGTGGTTTTCAAGCCTTGTAATCTTAATGCATTTGATAAAAGACTTTATAAATTCTTTGAAGTATCCTAAACACGGTTTTATTAGTTCAATGAGTGAGGAATCACGGTCTTCATTTTCCTCTTCATCTTCGTTTTCTTCTTCATCATCAGAAGGAAAATTAACAGAATAAATTTTAATTTTCTTTAAAATAAGTATTTTTAAACATCCTTTAAATTCGCTGCCCTGCTTTTCATAAACAAAAGCCAGCTTAACTCCGATATAGAGCAAAATAATAATAAATAAGATGATTATTAAAATAATCATCCCTAGGATGTTTAACATATGGTAATTCCTATTCTTCTATTTCCTCTTTTGTTGTAAATTCGGGTTCTATGTATTCTGATTCGTCATATTCAACATCATCGTTACTGCCGCCCAGGTATGTTTTTACAAGGTCGCTTATGATTAGACTTAAATCAGATAATGCTTTATTTTTTTCAGTTCCTTTACTTAAATCAAGAACACGAACTCCTTCAGAGTCATTTCCTTTTTTAGGAATCAGTACCATTGATATTGGTTCAACACCTGCACCTGCACCTACTGCTCCACCTTCATTGCTTGTCAGGTTTTCGCCTGCACCGAATCCTACTCCCATTCTCATAACTGGAATGATTATTTTATCTTCGGTTTCGATTGGCTCGCCGATTACATTTTTTATATTTATGAGTTTGTGCAGTTCACTTACTGCTACTTTAATATTTTCAGACATAGTTTCACATCCTGTTATTCTTATATAATTGTTGGTGTTAATCTTTAAAATATTTTTTTAGTTAAATTTCAGTAATACTTTTTTTGTAGTTTAGACATAAGTTTCAAGTGTAACTTTTTTCTTATAACTTATACATTTGAAATGGAGGGGTGTGTTTCAAGTGTAACTTTTCACTTATAACTTAAAATTTTTAACTGAGAGGTGTATTTCAAGTGTAACTTTTCACTTATAACTTATACTGATGTAAAAAATATATTACTTATAACTTATCACAAAAAAAATTTCAATGTAAAAATATGTTACTTATAACTTATCACGACCAAAAATTCTATGTAAAAAATATATTACTTATAAGTTAGTACAATTTCAAGTGTAAATTAGTATAACTTATAACAAAAATTTTTAAAAAATCCGGATTCAATATCTCAGTCAAATGCATATTATAAAATACTAAAATTACAGATCAGGATGGGACATGACTCCCATTATTTTTTAAATTTTTTTTGCTTATTTTTCCTTTAATTTTATATATTATGAATTACAATCTCTTATGATAGATATAAATCTTTATGGTTGTTTTATTTATGCTTTTGAAAGATGATACTATTAATCAAACTATGTTGGTGCCTATGGACTTGAGGAATTTGATTCCTGAAGATCATCCATGTTATTTTATTAAAAATGTGGTCGATTAAATTGATTGTTCTGAAGCAAACCGAGAGTTTCGTGATAAGTCAGGTGAACTCGCTTATCCTCGTGAAATGTTGCTTAGACTAGTTTTAATGAGTGTTTTTGACGGAGGATTGTCATCTCGTGAAATTGAAAGGAGAACAAGAATTGACATTGCTTATATGTACTTAGCAGGCATGCAATGATTTAAAATAGTTGAAGTAAGAATATGTTTTAAATTTTTTCTAGAGAAAATATTCACTTCAACCAGTTCTTAATTTCTTAGACAATATAGCACAGGCTGTAGATACGATTAAAATTAATATTGAAAATATGGCACATGTCAAATCGGTAAATAGAATATCTTTAAATATATAAGCTAAACCTATTATTGTTAAAGGTATGAAAAATGATTGTCCAATATAAATTCTATTGATGTTGCTGCTTAATGTTGAAAATACCTTATTGATTCTATCCGGCAAATATTTAGCCAAATAATAGCAAAGCCCCATAACTCCATGAATATAGATTATACACAATATTGCGTCCAATGTTGTCATGTAATAATACAGTACCCCTCTGCCGGCAAATAATTCTTTTCCCCATAATGTTGGAGATAGTCCGAAATATATTATAATCAATATAATAAAAATTGGCCAGTATTTAAAGAATTGTGCTTTGTTTTTAACTCTGATGAAATATTGTCCCCATATTAATCCTGCAATTGGAAAAATAAACCAGTTAAATAATGGAAATGCTGTATATTCTGTATTGGTTCCAATGAAATAACCAATGAATATATTTAAAACTGGTGTGCCGAAATCAACACATCTCAAGAGGCTACCAATTAAAGACATTGCCAATGCTATGATAATCAGCCATTTGTTTGAAAGTTCAAATTTCTTAAGAATGCCTATTAAAACGAAAGACAAACCTGCAAATATTAAAATCCCACAAAAAAAGAATATTAATCCGCCATGGATATGGTAAAGATCCCACCTGCCCAATAGTGAACCGCTTGTAAAGTAAGGTAAAACATATTCAAATAAATTCACTAAAATGCCTGTAAGATATAAAATGCATCCTCTTTTAATCATGGTGTCCCATTGGCTATGCCTTGAATAGACAATACCTACTCCCATACAAAACATGAAAATTGGAGCAGGACAAGGTCCTCCTAAAACATCTGCAAAAAGAATATTATATGTAAAACTAATTGAATGATTAAAATCCCCAACCAATATCAGGAAATTAATAAAAACCATAAAAATAATTGAAAGGCCTTTTGCTATATCAAGTTCCATTTGCCTACCTGTGTTCACCTTTTCATCTGAAAACAAATCCTTAATACTCATAATTTTATGTTATATATTTAATAATATTTAACTGTGTGATAGGTAGTGAAAAAAATTATTGTTTGATATAAATTATGAATAATTATTATTGGATGTTGGAGATGTAAAATGATAAGTATCTAAACATTTTTTATATATTTTGTATGAGTTTATCTAATTAGTGCAAGAATACCGGGACTTCTGCAAGTCATGGATGAATTGCAACAATGAGAGCATTACTTTTCAAATGCTCTCTGATGAAATTTAAATAACCAGATAACTCAAAAAGTTTAAGTTGTATGAAGTCTATATTACTATTAGGGGCAATATATTTTGTTTGGTCATAAAATATTATTTATCCTCACTTATTTAAGTAATTTACTATTTTTTAACCATTAAAATTAAAATTAAAGAAAAATTAGGATGAATTTTCATTGAAGTGAAATTTCAACTGTAAAAATTTAAAATCAAATAAGCCTATAAAATTTTACAGACTCAAAAAAAAAGAAAATATCAGAATCATAAATATGATTCTGCAATTGATGCAACACCTGCGCCTGCATCGTCAATTACACCTAAACCTTTCAAGGTCATACCGATTGCTGCAAAGGTTTGGGTTAATTCTTTGTAGGAAATATTTCCCATATGTCCGATTCTGAAAATGTTTCCTTTTAAGTGATCTTGACCGCCTGCTAACTCTACGCCGTATTTGTCACGGGTAGTGCCTCTGAAGTCTGCATCGGTAATTCCTTCAGGCATTTTAACTGCAGTTACGGTTGCAGATGAAACAGCTTCATCAGCGAATAATTCTAAACCTAATGCTTTAACAGCAGCTACACTTGCTTTAGCAGCTTTGTGGTGACGTGCAACTCTTTCATCAAGTCCTTCTTCCATAACCATCTTTAAAGCTTCGTTCATTGCATAGGTAAGTGAAACAGATGGAGTATATGGGGTTTCAGGTGGGACTTTGTCTCCGCTTTTTCTTGCAGCTTTTAAATCCAAGTAGAAAGTATTGGTTTCCACTTTGTCAACAGCAGCCCATGCATCGTCACTTAAGGTAATTGCTGCCATTCCAGGTGGTGCAGCTAAACATTTTTGAGATCCGGTAAGACAAACGTCAATGCCGAATTTTTCTACATTTACTTCGTCTCCTCCAAGGGATGAAACGGTATCTACAATGTATAATGCATCATAATTTTTCATTACTTTACCGATTTCTTTAATAGGTGCAGCTACTCCAGTGGAAGTTTCATTGTGAATTACGCTAACTGCTTTAATATCTTCATCAGCGTCCAAAGCTTCTTTGATAGCTTCAGGAGTTACAGCAGTTCCCCATTCGACAGCTAACTCTACAGCGTCAATTCCGTGGGTTTGAGCTATTTTCATGAAACGTTCACCGAATTTTCCACCTACTACATTTAACATTTTTTCTCCAGGAGCTACAGTATTTGCAATTCCAGCTTCCATTGCTGCAGTTCCAGATCCAGTTAATAAATAAGAATTATTTGGGGTTTGGAAAACTTTACTCATCAATTCAGTAGTTTCAGTTAAAATTTCACCATATCTTGCGCTTCTGTGGTTAACAACAGCCTGGGACATTGCATTGAGTACTCTAGGGTGAACTGTTGTCGGACCGGGAAGCATTAATAAAATATCATTCATTAAATTCCTCCGAGATATATAACGATTAGCCAGTATACAGCTATTAATATGTTTAATTTTTATACTTATTAAATATTTTTAATATGTCACTTTATTCAATTTTTTTATTGTTGTGAAATAAATTTTATTTATTTGTTTAAAAGTAGGACAATATTTTTAAATAATAGTTAAAATATATTGAGTTATATGCAATTTAGTGGAGAAGAGCTCACATTTAAAAGGGTGTTTAGTTATGTCTTTGGCCTGTACCTGTACATTGGGTGTGGCATTTTCAATCAAGTCATGTCTGGGTTCAGCGCCGGTCAGTTCAATTCCATATGCAATTAATCTTATCTGGCTGATTAATATTGGAGTTGCAACATTTTTGTTTCATGCATTGCTTGTTGTTATAGAATGGATTTTGCTTAGGGATGATTTTAATAAAAAACACTTCCTTCAGGTATTTGTGGGTGTGTTGTTTGGTGTATTTACAAGTTTTTCAGTCTCTTTAATGAATTTCGTCCCTAATGCAGATAATCTTTTAATTGCATTATTAATGACTGCACTTGCTGTTCTTTTTATTGCTTTGGGCTTATTTTTCTATGTTCCGACAAATCTCATTCCGCTTTCAGTTGAAGGAGTTACTCAGGCAATAGCCATTAAATCAAATCGTCCATTTTCAAAAATTAAGGTATATATTGATGTATGCATTGTATTAACAGCTTTACTGTTAAGTTACGGATTTTTAGGAGAGCTTGGAAGTGTGGGGGCTGGAACAATTTTGAGTGCGCTCTTTATAGGCACCTGCGTAAAATATATCCATAAACTGAATTTTCATATCACAGGAAATTCTGTAGATTTAAAAAAGATGTAAAGTTATTTATACTTTAAAGGAGTCTATTTAAATTATGATTAAAAGGATTTGTTTTTTTGTTGTAGGATTGTTCATAATGTCAATGGGTGTGGCATTTTCAATAGTCTCAACGCTTGGAACAACTCCGATAAGCTCAATTGCATATTCCCTAGCTTTAATAACCAATATAGACATTGGAATGACTACTTTTGTATTTAATGCGGCACTGGTTTTTATCCAATTTTTAATTTTAAAATCAAAATTTCATAAAAGAAGACTGCTTCAGCTGATTAATTGTGTCCTTTTCGGATATTTCACTAATCTTTCTTTGTATATTGTGAATTTGATTCCATTTGATGGATCTGCAGTGATGGCAGTTGCTTATCTTGTTTTAAGTATCTTTTTAATAGCGTTTGGAATATTTGTATATATGCCTGCAAACATAGCGCCTCTTTCTGGTGAAGGATGTGTTGAATCAATAGCTATTGTAACAGGATGGAGATTTTCAACTATTAAAATGGGTTTTGATGCATCAATGGTAATAATTTCTTTGGTAATGTGTGGACTGTGGTATACAAACATTTTTGCAGCTGTTAATGTCGGCACTATAATATCTGCATTTATGGTTGGATTTACATTAAGACAAATCAACAATCTCTATGCCTACATAACCTGCAGTAAAGTTAATCTTGTATCTGAATAAGAACTTATTTCTGGGCGAGTAATATTGAATTGATTATTTTTTTTGGTATCTGCAGGAATGTCTTTCAGGGCATTAATTTCTTCAATTTTTTCATTAAATCCTTTTTTCATTTCATTTATTTGTTTGTCTTTTTCTG
>NZ_CACWVY010000022.1 GCF_902764455.1 uncultured Methanobrevibacter sp. | reverse complement strand
TATATTTAATTGTGATAATTTATGAAAGCTTTAAAAATTTTGATTGTCATGCTTATTTTGATAATGTCGGTGGGAGCAGTCTGTGCAGCAGAAAGCATCTCCGACAATGCAATAGGAGATGACAGTAAAGAAATATTAAAAACGGTTCAGGAGGATATCACAACTGAAGACAGTGCAGATATTCTTAAAACCACTCAGAATGACCTCTACACAGCAAGTGAAGATTCATTCACCAACTTGACTGATGAAATAGCTGGAAAAGATGTCGTGGATTTAACTCACGACTACAAATTCAACAACGAAACAGATAACCGTAGTGGAATTGTTATTAACAAGGATAATTTTGTCTTCAACGGTAACGGCCACACAATTGATGGTAAAAATCAATCAAGAATATTCAACATTACCTCAAACAATGTAACAATAAACGATTTAATCCTAATCAACGGTAATGCCGAAAAGGGTGGAGCAATATATTCTACAGGACCATTAACATTAAACAATGTAACTTTCATTAGCAACTATGCAAGTAAAAATGGTGGTGCTGTAGCAGTCTACGAAGATGTAACTATTAATTGTAACAATTCCAAATTCATTGACAATTATGCTGGTGAAGGCGGATCATCATTTGTAGTTGCGAAAGGAAAACTAAATCTTTACAATTCATACATTACCTCAAAAATATATGCTAAAGCAGGCCAGGTCATGGGTTCCACAGGTTCCCAATTTAATCTCGAAAACATTACCTTTGCCAATACCACTGCCACATATTCACCATCAATATATCTTGTAGGTTCCAAAATTAGAATAATTAATTCCAAATTTATTAATCTGAAAGCTAATCTTACCGCAGGTGCAATGAGCCTTAGGGAAGGCGGCGAACTTTACATTAGCAATTGTGAATTCATAAACACTACTTCTTCCAGAAATGCAGGAGCAGTTTATGTAGACATTACAGGATATAATCCGGGCAATGAGGGTAATGTGACAATAATCGATTCCAAATTTAAGGATGCATCTTCTGAGTTTGGTGGAGCATATGTCCAATTGGGCGGACAGTTCTGGCTAAACAATACAGAATTCATAAACAACCATGCTGCATTCAATGGTGGAGCAATTTACCTTTCATTTACAGAAACTGAAATCAACAATTGTACTTTTGAATCAAATAGTGCGGGTATAATTGAGGATTATCCAACTTCTGGTGGAGCAATATTCTCAGATATCTCTACACTAAACATAACCAACTCCAGGTTCTTCAACAATGTTGCAAGTGAAGGTAATGCAATATATGCCTATGATAGCTCATTCAACATTAAAGGTTCAACATTCAAAAACAATACAAATGCCGTTTTCAGTGTTTTTACTAAAAAATATACCATAGATACAACCACTGAATTAAATAATGAGACTGTTTCAACCAATAATACATTCTATGCAACAATAATGGTTGGAAAAGGCATGGATTTAACTCTGGTTAACAATAACATTAATGTTGATACTCTTCCAGCCAAATTTGATTTGCGTGACTGGGGATGGGTTTCACCTATTAGAGACCAAGGATGGATGGGTGCCTGCTGGACTTTTGGAATGTCAGGTTCATTAGAATCAGTATTATTAAAAGCTACAGGAATTCCATTTAATGTTTCTATGAATAACATGAAAACTGTGATGAAATATTCACCTTATGGAGCTATGGAAGTATTTGAAGGTGGAGCCAATCTTGCTTCTGTTGGTTATTTATTGAGCTGGCTTGGAGCAATTCCATATGGCGTAGATACTTATGATGAACTTGGAAAAATTACAATGCCAACCACAACAGGCAATGACATTCATGTTCAGGATGTGATATTCATACCGAATAATGAAATACCTAACGGTACTCAAATTAAATTGGCAATATTGAAATACGGATCTCTGGATGTGTCCTTTTTCGGACAAGCTTCATTCGATGATGAAGTTCAGTATTATAATCCGAAAACCTGTGCACAATATGTCGATATGCCTGAAGGTGCAAACCATGAAGTATCCATTATCGGATGGGATGATAATTTCCCAAAAGAAAAATTCCTATACACCCCTCCGGGCAATGGGGCATGGATTGTCAAAAACAGTTATGGTTCTGAGTGGGGAGACAACGGAGTCGTCTATGTTTCATATTATGACAAATCACTCCTTGCATATAAGCCAGGCAAGGTCACTGATTACGCTGCCGCTGCCATAATCGAAAATACTGTGCCATACAATAAAAACTATCAATATGACATTACATGGCTTTCTAATTTTGAGCGAAGTAATGGAACTATAAGTTATATGAATGCCTTTGAAGCATTGGATGATGATTTGATTGCTGCTGTTGGAACATACTTCAATGAGAGTGGCGTCAATTATACAGTCAAAATTTTTGTAAACGATGAATTAAAATTGACTCAGGAAGGAGTGTCCCCATATGTTGGTTATCACACTATCAAATTAGACAGTTACATACCAATCAAACAAGGTGATGTCTTCAAAGCAGAAATAACATCAAATTGGGTGCCATACCTTCTTTTAGAGGATACTAGGGTTCATTATGTTCAAAACATTTCATATGTATCATTTGACGGAAAAACATGGAAAGATGCTTATGATTTAGGTTATATCGCTTGTTTAAAAGTTTATACTGTTGAAGATGATACAAAAATCATCAACAATAAAAACATTTCAGTAGACTATGATGGAGGCAAATACTTCTCCGTTAAAGTTGTAACCGCTGACGGTCATACCACTGTTGCAGGTGCAAAAGTCACCTTCACAATCAACAAAAATACAAAAACAGTGCCAACCGACAAAAACGGAATAGCAAAAATAAAAATAACAGACATCCCTAAAAAATACACAATAACAACCAAATATGCGGGTGAAACCTACAAAAACACTGTTACTGTTAAACAAGTACTTAAAGCAAGCAAAGTTACCGTCAAAAAGACAGCCAAAAAATTTACCCTGAAAGCAACTCTTAAAATCAATGGAAAACTCCAAAAAGGAAAACTGATAACATTTAAGTTTAATGGAAAAACCTACAAAGTCAAAACCAATGCAAAAGGCATTGCGCAAAAAACATTAAACAAAAAAGTTATCAACAAGCTCAAAAAAGGTAAAACATACACTGTCAAAGTAACTTACAAAAAAGACACAATAAAAACAACTGTAAAAGTTAAGTAGATAATTTCTATCTACTTTTTTTCTATTTTTAATTTCCTATTGTTTTCCATTAAGAAATCATTGATAAAAACAATAGCTACTTTTTTTGATTCAATTTAATGATTTGACATTAACATTAAGGGACACCACATTGTAAATCAAATAGGATTTTAAAATGAGATATATCAGAAATGTAGTTTTGAATAAGTAATGGAAATGTCAATGTTGCCTATTAATCCCGATTCTCTAAAGCAATTACGATCTTCTGATGTAAAGTGAGGACATAATAGAGATTATAACTGATTTTGAGTTTTAGTTAATTAATAATGCTTGATACTTTAATGAAAAGCATTAAAAAAAAGATAAATAAAAATTAAATAAAAATCAATTGAATACTTAAATTCAATAGATTAAAAATTTTAATTACATACTTTAAAATACAATAATTTACATAATTATTATTGAATAATTAATTTATAAAAGGTAGTTTATATGAATGAATTAATGTGTGAAATGTGTGGAAGCAACATGGTTACAAGGGAAGGCGGATTTTATGTCTGTCAGGCCTGCGGCACAAAATTTCCTGTAAATGACCCTGCAAATATAAGTGAGCAATCCTCCAGTTATGACTCATCTTCCGAATTAGATAATCTATATGAACTTGCAAGAAGAGCGCGTGACAGGGGAGATGCAGAATTTGGACACAGATATTATAGTGAAATTTTAATTAGAAATCCAAATGACTGGGAAGCCCAGTACTATTCAGGTTACTACAGAGCATTTTTATATGATTATTTAGATGAAAATGCAGTTGATGAACTTTATTACTCAATTGCATCTGCAGTAGAGATAGTTGAAGGCCTTGAAGATGATGAAGAGAAAAATGAAGCTATAAAAATGTTTACAGATGAAACATTCGGACTTGTTGAAAGTTTTTATGATGCCTATCTTGAACAGCTGGAATATGCATATTCAGAAGTGGAAGATTATGAATGGTATCTCATTACCATTTTAGAATTAAGCTATCTGTTAAATAATTATGGAGATTTGGTTGAAAACGTAACTGACGATACATTTCAGGATGCTTTGGACTCCTGGATTTATTCCATTGACATTCACACACCAATGTATAAGTATATAAGCTTTTTTGATAAGGGAGAACATGACAAATACATTGACGGATATGTTGAAAAAATTCATGAATATAACCCTGATTATGAAAAACCTAAACCTAAAAAACTATTCGGAATACTTTAAAAAAAATATGGAGGAAATAAAATGGTTGAACTTTTAAAAGTAATAAAATTTGAAGGAGACAAGGACACATTAGTCTGGAAACATCCTGCAGAAGACTTTAACACACATTCAAAATTAATTGTTCATGAATCACAAGTAGCTATATTCTATAAAGACGGAAAAGCTCTGGATGAATTTGGCCCAGGAAAATACACATTGGAAACCGGAAACATACCAATTCTGAGAGGATTGATAAATTTACCTACCGAAGGAGTAAGCCAGTTCCACTGTGAAGTCTATTTTATTAACAAGGCAACTTCATTAAATGTAATCTGGGGAACAAGCAGCCGTTTTCCTGTTATTGAACCAACATTTCAAATACCAATAAATGTCGGTGCATCAGGTGTTATGGATATTGTTATTGATGATGCTAAAAAATTCATGGTAAACGTAATGGGAACCCAAACATTCAACACCATCGACCAGCTTACAGATTACTTCAAAGGCAAAATAACCACAAAGGTCAAAAACTACCTGTCAAAAATTATGTCTGAAGTAAGCTATTATAACATTACACAGCATTTAGAGGAAATTTCTGAGGCTTTGCATGAAAAATTAAAAGAAGATTTCAAAGAATATGGTGTGAACCTCGTAACATTCTACATATCCAATATTGTTGTTCCTAAAGAGGAAACCAAAAAACTTGAAGCCGTATTAAACAAAAAAATGGAATACGGTACTCTCGGATTCAATTGGGCTGATGAACAAATGGCAGATGTTGCTAAAAAATATGCTGAAAATCCTGGAAATAAAGGCGGCGTTGATGGAATGGTAGCAGGTTTTCCTATGGCAATGGCATTCGGTCAGATGTTAGGAAACAACGTTGGCGGAAACATGTCAGGAGGATTATTTGCAGGCGGTCAAAACTTCGGAGCCGACCAGCAACAAGTAAATCAAGCACCACAGCAGCAAGCAAACCCCCAACAAGTAAATCAAGCACCACAACAACCTGTTAACAATGAATCTCAAGGAGAGGTATCATTCTGTACCAAATGTGGAAACAAGCTGGCACCTGACGCAATGTTCTGCTCAAAATGTGGAAACAAAGTACATCAGGAATTAAAATGCAGCAATTGCGGAAGATCCCTTGAACCTGACGACATGTTCTGTTCAGGATGCGGTCATCCTGTAAATGAATAGATGAAACACCACTTTTTTCATCTTTCATCTCTTATTTTTTTAGTAGAATAATCTTATTTAATAGTCTAAGTGATAAAATGAACATTAAAAGCATAATTGGAAAAAATGTGATTGATAAACGAGCAGAAAAAATCGGAAAAATAGAAGATATGGATTTAAATACAAAAACAGGACAAATTAATAGTGTTTTAATTGATTTGAAAACAAATGTTCGCAGTCAGGGAAAAATCATTGTAGAATATGAACATGTGACTGCAGTTGGAGAATATGTTTTCATAGATATAGAAGTTGAATAGGAATGTTATTTGATTACTGAAACATTCCCTTCATAAGAACAAGCCTGATATTTACCATTGCCAGCAAATGTGAAACTGCTGTAATAATTTGCATCACCCGAACCTGATTGGACATTATCCACCTTAAATTCCCCATTTTCATTAGTAGTAACGTTTTTAATTTCATGATTTGGAGTTTGATAGGTAACTGTTTGATTTGCAACACCATAACTGTAGGCATCCATTAAAACACCTGCAAAAGAAGAGTTTTCATGGACTTCGGTTTCATTAATAACCATAAAGGTAGGCACATTATTATTAAACTGATATAAAAATACCCCTATGCAAATTACAAAAGCAATCAAAATAATTATTAGATAATAGCTTTTCCTCTCCATAATTTCACCTTACTACTATATTGGAGAAAATTTAAAATAAAGTTAACCTTTTTCCATGAGTTTCTTTTGAACTTTTTCACTTTCAAGTTCACGAATCGCACCCCTTGCGACCCATCTGCTTGATTTGTTATCGATTTCAAGAATTTCATAAGCCAGTTTTAGAGCTTTTCTGTTGTTTTCTACATTGGATTTTCCAATTTGTCTTAATGCCCAATTGACTGACTTTTTGACAAAATTTCTATTGTCTTTAGACCCCTGCTTAATTATTTCAAAGTACCTGTCAAAATCAGAATCTTTGTTGTGAACTGCCAATACTGCAATCAGGCTAAAAGCAGTTCTTTTGACAAATTCTTCTTCAGCTTCTGCCCAAATGAAAATGCTGTCAATAGCCTCAGGAATGAATCTCAAAAGATTGATGCATGCCTGGTCCACCAAGTCCCATGAATAGAATGTATACACCCAGTCATTCAATTGAAGCGAATCAACCTTTTCAGGTTTTTCAACAAGTGTTGCCATAAGGTAGGTCTCATGATAGCCATAATTCCAAAGTTTTAATGCCATTTCATGGTTTTTGCCGCACTGCTTTGCAATCTTTCTAATCTGAGGCAATCTGAGTCCATAACTTTTAACATAGGTAATTCCAAATTTTTTCATGTTTTTGGCGAAATCTTCATTGGATGCCTCTTCAAATTCCTGAATAATCTGGTTAAATTCCATATTAATCATTTAAAATAGCTTCACGGACTTTATCAACTGCAATCTGCTTTTTAGCAGGGAAAGCTGCAATTTTTACTTTGAGATGGATTGAATCCCCTTTATCCAGAATTGTCCATTTTTCATCTAAAGCATCGGCTTTGTCAAATCTTAAAAACCAGTTTCCTTTTTCATCCATTTTACGTTCTAAATCGGAATTTAATTTGTCTAAATCAGTCCACTCGAGGAGTGTGTTAAAAAAAGTCTTTGTGTATCTTTTTTTGGATACTACACCTGATAAAATTATTATTTTATCTTCCAGAATTCCTTCAGCTTCTTCGGCTTCAATTTCAGCTTCAGGAAGAATATTTAAAATAGCTTGAGTTATATCATCAATGCTTTCATCTTCATAAACGAAAGCTCTAAATTTGATATTATGAATCATTTTAATCAAAAAAGGAATGAAGAAAAATTAGATTTTTCTTCTTCTAGCTTGTTCTGAGCCTTTTCCTTTAGATTTGATTCCACGTCCTTTGTTACCAGCACTAGTTAAGCCTCTAAGAGCTCTGTTAGTGTGTTTTTTGGAGCAAATCCAATTGATTTTTTTATCGTTGATAATAGAAGGACTGTTAGGATCAACTAAAATTACTTCATAATATTTATGTTTTCCAGTAGACCATACCCAGTAAGAGTTTAAAACTTCCATGTTAGGGTATTTTTTAGCTACACGTTCTTCAGCAATTCTTTGAATGGATTTTGCTTGAGTGATTTTGTTTACACCCATTCTTTTAGGTTTACGACCATTGAAACGACGGGTTTTCCTTCTTCCACCACGTCTTACTCTGGTTCTTACTAAAACAAAACCTTTTTTAGCTCTGTAACCTAAACTTCTAGCTCTGTCGAGTCTAGTAGGTCTTTCAATTCTTTGAACTGCACCGGTTTTTCCATGCGTCTCTAATATATTTATACATAAATAACACCTTTTTGTTCAGCCACGAAGGCCACATCCATATGGGAACTTATCCCAAAAAAAGTATATTTTCACTGCTAAAAAATAACAGTAATAAACTATTTGTTTTATGTATTTATAAATGTATCGTAAAAATGAGATTTTTACTTATAATTACAAGACAAATCAATTTTTAAATTACCCCGATATTTTCTTTTCCAATATTCTGTTTCATTCGAAATTACTTTGAAAACTTAATACATAATACAATTATTAATATCAAATCAAATATAGTAATATTATGAAAATGCCTGATGAAATTGATTCAAAATTACTTGCACCTTGTGGAATTAACTGCATTAGCTGTGAAAAATACCAAAATCCCTGTGCAGGATGCCTTATAAGTGATGATGGAAAAAACAAGGCCAGTTTAAAGTGCAAAATTAAAACCTGTTTTGATTCTAAAAATTTCAGCTATTGCGGACGCTGCAGCGAGTTTCCATGCCCTCTGATGAAAAAGCACTCAAAAAAATATGTCAAAAGACATGATTTAAACACACTTGACAGTGCCAAAAGGATAAAAACCACAGGCATCGGCCGAATGATGGCTCAGGACAGAGAAAAATGGTTATGTCCAGAGTGCGGAGGAGTTGTAAAATTCCAAAGCAAAACCTGCAGCGAATGCGGTTTCAAAATTGATTAAATCAATGATTTGATTAAAAATTTTGATAGTTAAAATAAAAAACATGACTTTAAATAAAGCTGAAATTAATATAAAGACACTTCAAATGAAAAATAGAATTTAAAATAAATGAAGTATCCATCATTCCAACCATATTCACAATCTAATTAAAAAAATAAAAACATGAAAAATAAGAAAAATAGGGTGAATAAAAACTACAATATTATTCATCAATTATTTCGTAATAGGAACCATCAGCACATGATTTACAAACTGGTTTTCCACCAATGAGTTTATGGCGACCATCAGAAACTTTTTCACCACAAACAGAACAGAATGCAGTAGTGTATGGTTTGCCAGGCATGTCTCCAGGACCCAACTCGATTTTAACTTTATCCACTTTAAACAATTGTTCAGGAGGAGCTCTTCTAAAACGAGCAATCATTTCCTCTTTGGTTTCATCATCCTTGCATTTTTTATTGGCATCAGCATCAGTTATTCTTAAAGCCTCACCTGTATCCTGATTATAGAATGTTGCTGCGAATTTACCATAATACATTTGTTTCAAGGTTCTTTTACCCATAGAACAACCTGTGACAGACTGAACCGCATCAGACATGCATCTGTCGATTTCCAAAAATACTATCAAATTTTTGTGCCTTTCATTTAAAGGCATATCGAGCAATTCCAAACCGTACATTGCAAGTTTGGTTCCAATGGCAATTCCACCGCAGACATGACCGTGAAACTCAGCTGCCTTTGCCAATTGTTCGTCATAATCTTTTTCATTCATTTTAACACCTCACAACTACAATTTTAAATTTGTTTTCAGGAGTACACATACTTTTCTTTTAATATCCAATTCTATCAATTTAATCAATAAAATAGATTTTTTAAGGTTTTCTTCAGCTCATCACCATCAGGAGTTAAAAAATCTTTTAACTTCTTATCTTTCATGATTGCCACTTTTGTTGAGATTACAAAAAGAGTAAATAGCCAAGCTATTTACTTTATACTATTTTTTAACATTTAATTTATTATTCAAATCACGGGCAACCATATAATAATATATGTAAAAACCGCACCAGAAAACTGCCGCAAATATGCATGCGATTATTATCCATTCAATAATTATGCTGATTCCCAAGTTAACAGGCATCCATTGAAGATAAATAGCAACAATGAAGAGTATAATCATTCCAATACCCATCTGGAATGCTACCTGAAGCGGAAATGCAATGTCCTCTTTTTCATAAATTAATCCAGTCAAAGAAAATCCCCAACCGACTACAATTGATCCTAAAAATGCATTGATAATTGTTGTACCGCTAAAGCTTACATTTTGAGGACCGTCTTGTAAAGATATCAAAACCATGACAAACATTACAATAAAACAACCAACGAAAGCACCCAATGCCAACCTTTTCATTAAATCAACTTTCATATTCTCACCTACAAATCCAAAGCCTCTTTAAAACCAGGTAAATATTTTCTTGAGATATTATCCTTTAAACCATTTTTAAGCTGTATAAACATCATTCCCTTAAGTGAAGGGGCAACCCTTTCAACTTTCTTTAAATTGACAATAGCCGATTTTGAAATTCTTACAAAATCACTGCCTAATGTCTCTTCAACCTGATACAACGGCTTTTTAATCAGGTAATTGTTGTTTTCAGTGTATACAACCACCTGCTTATCTTCAACCCTAAACATATACACGTCACTGAACTCCAAAAGAGCAATATCTGATCCTTTTTTAACGGCCAGCATGTCATTTGAATCTTCACTTTCAAGAATTGACATCGCTTTAGATATATTATCTGTCAATTCATTGGTGTGTATGTCTGCATATGGCTCTTCAATATCTCTTGAAACAAACAGATTTACTTTCATGATTTTAATCTCTTAACTTTTCCATTTCTTCATTAATCTTACGTTCACGGTACTCTACAGTATTAAATTTATTCACAAAGACAAATGCATTTAAAAATTTGACAAATACCCCAATACCCCAGAAAAATGCAGGGAACAGTACCCACCAGAATTCTGGAGTGTATACTGCATTGACGATTGCCAGAAATGCATTTACAATTAAATAAATTGTAAAACTTTTATAGAATTTGATTTTTGCATCTGCACGTTCTTCAGCTAACACACGTAAATTATCGTTCATTTAATCACCCATTTTTGAAATTTCTTTTTGAATCAATTTTTCACGATGATTACTGAGAGAATAAGCCTTGAAAAAATCATCAATAACGCCAATTCCCCAGAAAAACATTACACATGCAACTAACCAATAGCTATGTAAAAATATGTGACAAATTATAGCTATTAATGTATTTACAATTAAATATTTATATAAATTTTCTTTGAATTTTATTTTTGCATCAACTCTTTTTTCGGCTTCTTCTCTTAAATTCATTTTATCACCATTCGATAATATTAATTAGAAAAATAATATATAAATGGCTATTTGGCAATATCTCCAAGATGCAAAAATTAGTTACTGAAATGCAAAAAATAAGAATTGAAATTAGCGGCTATAATACAGCCACTAAATAATATAAAATAGAAGTTACTGCAGGAACTGTTAAATTGTCAATTCCACCATAACTGAAAGCTTCACATACTGTTGCAACAGCTGAAATCATCAATATGTAAACTATATTAAATTCAGGCATTGTACATCCTATTGAAGTGAAAACCATCCATACAAATACACTCATTACAGATGTAATAACAAACATTGTAAGAGATCCTTCAAGGGATTTTGTACCTCCGAATACAGTATATTTGACTTTACCAAACTTCTGACCAATCAATGCTGCAAATCCGTCACCGTATACCATAGGAACAATAGCCAATGCTACAATCCATATGAAATATTTAGGATCGTTTGCAGGAGCAATTGTTGTAAATACTGCAATCAGTACTGTCCAGATGCCTGCATAGAAAAATAAACCCAAAGCATGACCGGATTCTGTTACGCTGTTTTCAATTTTAACAGGTGAGTATTCAGTTAAAAAGAACAGGGCAATTGTAATCGGCAGTGTTAAAAACCACACCATTACCCAAGGATCTGAGAAAAACGGCATGGCAAATATCATGTTACCTACCATAATGTGCAGAAATTTACGTGAAACTTCAGGTCTTGTCTTTAAAACCATTTCTGCTACAACAAAAATGACAGCAACATAAATATATACTACAATTAACGCCAGGATATCAGTAAATATCATTACTTATCATACTCCCCATATTCACAGCCAGCATTTTCAATTTTAACATGATCGATTAATGTTCCGTCTTTTTTGTATAGTTTGATTTCACCCCAACCGTTTCCACCATTCCATAAACGGTTGTGTCTTTTTTGGCCATCGGGAGCTTCGTAGTTGATAAGTAACATTTCATCACGTTTACAATAGAGTACCAATTCCATTCTGGAATTTTTGTTGGATGCATTTATATGCCATGTATGAATCTCATCGCCTTCTTCAAAGTCAAAGTCTATTTTTACCATGTTCCAGAATCTTGCGAAGTTGTATTCATACATTGTTCCTTCATAATAAAATCCAATCAGGAGTTTGCGAGGTATTGAAATACCGAATGCTTTTGGTCTTCCTCCACCTGCTTCAAAAGCAGAATTATTGAGTTTTTTACCAGTTTTAAGGCTAGTTATATTGCATGAGGAAATCCAAAGCCATGGTGAGGTAAAGTCTCCTCCCCAGTTTTTATCAGCATATCCATATGATTTTTCAGGAATCACTTCGTATTCTTCACCATCAAGCCAGATGGATCCACTGTATTGAGTTTTAATTCCTTCTGCATGCCAGAACATTTCAAATGAATTTAATTTTCTAAATAATGAACTGGCACCATAACCAACATTAAAAGTGATTTGCTTATCAATATCCAAATCCCACATCATTTCTCCAGCATCACACATATATTCAGGGTGTTCGCGAGCTTCTTCTTCTGACACCCTAGAAAATCCGCTCATATGAGTTTCTGTTAAACTGCAATCCCCTACTCTAATGTTCAATTCATCATCAGGACAGTCAAAGTACTTCATTGAGTAAAAATTATGTATCTGTTTAGGATTTTTACCCCATGTTCCTGCTTTGACCATACAGTAGGACGGTTTTTTGCCTGCAGCCTTGTTTTCAGGCAATTGTCCAAGGGTAGGTTCTTCTTCAGCTAATGCTGGATTACATACAAAGTATTCAATAAAAAATGGCCTTGGTTCACCAGTTTTTTTATTATATGCAGTTAAGGAATGCCACCACCAGTCATAACCCTTTTTGGCCAGCGGTCCTTTGAGCATAAAATAATCCCTTTTCAAATCACTTTTATTCATAATAATCCTCCAAAGATAAGATAAAAATATTTTTGTTTTAAATATATTAAATAATTTGTTATAAAAAAAGAAAAAAGATGATTATTGCATTTTGGATTTCATTTGTTTAATATCATCACGATAATAAAAAGCAATTGTCAATAAAATTAATAAGATAATAAATGAAATACCAGCAACTCTTACAATATCATCTTCATCGAGAATAATCTGTTTTACTACAGACTGGCTATTTGCACTTCCTGCGCCTGAAGCCGGACCGTTACTGCTCTGGGAAGCTCCCTGCTGAGCGGAGGTATCTGTATCATAACTTTGTGAGACATCATTTACAGGATTATTTGAATTGCTGGACGGATCTGTCTGTTGGCTGTGAGTACCGTTACCGTTACTACGTTCACCCTCCTGAGACCCGGAATTTCCACCATTAGCATTTCCTCCAGAGCCATCACCATTGCCGTTTCCGTTTCCTCCACCAATATCACCATACAAATCATATTGAGGGATTGAAGGATACTCATAAGACGGAGACACCCCATTTATTTCAGGACTTGATTGGGTTTTTGAATCATAAACATTATCTCTTCTGGACATGTCCACAGTTGCTTTTACAATATCTCCGTCATTTGCATCCGCAGTAAATACTGCGGCTCCACCGCTGATTGTCATACTTACAGTTTTTCCGTTGTTGGTCTGGAATGTTAATGTTCTATCTGGAAGCAGACCAGCAATATTGCCGAAAGAATCCGTAAACAAAGCCTGAAACTTATTGTCTCCAATCTGTTTTACTGAAAATTTGATATATTTAGTGCTGACTTTAGGACATACTCCGTTATAGTCAGTGTACCAGTTGTCTCCAATCTGCAATTTGATACCATTTTCCTGATAATAAGTATCTTTTGCTTCAACATCACGACCTAGATTGCTAAATACAGCATTATAACTGATTTCCTGATTTTTAGGCATTACATAATTATTATAAAATCTGATACCATTTTCCCAGTTTTCAGTTATTACATTTGACTGGATTGTATTTGTTCCGACAATACCTAAAGAAATACCATTTTCATGATTGGCCTCAACCGTATTTGACCTGATATTTATGTTATCTCCAGCATATTTGATTTCAATACCGTCCTTTCCGTTTTTGGAAACAGTATTTTTATTAATCTGGATATTTTTTGGACCTTCACCATAATTAACACCATTGATGCTGTTGGTTAAATATACACCCTGTTTAGCGTTATTTGAAATAGTATTTCCGTCAATGTAGACATGGTTTACTTTAGCAACTCCCAGTCCAACTTCACCGTTATTGGAAATCGTATTGCCAAAAACATAAAGATAAGATGAATCTCCAACAACAATACCATTTTTAGAGTTTTTAACGATATTATTTTTAGTAATGTTCAGATATTTTGTCTCGGATGCAATAATAGCATTTCCTTTAGTCGTAATGTCATTTGCATAAATAGTTACATAATCAGAACCCTGAATTTTAACTCCATCACCGTTGCCCTGAATATTAAATCCTTTAATGGATGTTAAAGATGCATTTTTACCTTTAACTGTAATTACAGGACTTGATGATGTGGATTTTAATGTTGTATCAACAGTGCTAATTAATGATAAACTTTTTGTAATAACCAAATTTATGCCAGAATAGCTTTTTCCTTTAAATAAAATCACATTATTCACTTTAGCATTATCAATTATGCTTTGAATTTCAGAGTTACTTAAACCGCTTCCAACAACACGAGTATTATCCATTGTTATATGAGTTGTAATAGAAGATGCCTTATAATCAGCATTTCCGGCAAACCTAACAACAATTTTGTAGTTGCCATCCTTTAATTTAAGCTGAAGTGAAGAAATACCATTAGAATCAGTATTTTTATTATAGCTTTTGCCGTCAACAGTAAATGTCAGTTTAGCGTTAGCAACAGATTTGTTATTCTCATCAGAAAGTTTTACTTTAAAATAATCTCCTATGACATCGAATGTTGTATTGCTTTTTACATCAATATGTGTACTCAGTTTAGATGACGCTTCAACAACATCGGAATTTGAAGCCTTTAAAATTTGAGTATCGCCACTGTCTGTTTGAATACTGTTATCTGTGGAATTAACTTCATGTGCAACACTAAAATTTAGCGTTAATAATACAAATACAGTTAGTATAATAATAAAGCTTTTTTTACTCATATTTCACCTCCTTTATGTTCAATTATAAAGAAGTAATTATTGATAAATTATCTTTATGGATAATCTTATAAATTTAATAATATATATTATTGACTATTTTAAATTCAATAGTTTTTTTAACAAAAATAACAAAAATTATCCAATATTATTTAAAAAAAGATAATTTTAATAGATTTATAAAAAATAGATATGATATATTATGTATATCGTTAATGAAAAACAAGGAACGGTTAAATCATCAAGATAGATTAAAAATCATCTCCCTCATCTATGCAGTAAACATCATATCCGCAGTTCGGACAGTATTCCTCACCGTCTTCTACCCATTCACCGCAAACAGGACACCTCATTAAATCACCTACATATTAATTAGAATCAGACCAGCCATACAAACGAAAATTCCTGCAATCTGGTTTAATGAAACATTTTCCTTGTACAAGAAATAGCCTACGAAGATTAAAACACAAGCAAGACCAATATTTGCAACCACACTTGCCGTATTTACAGCCCATCCTGCACGATAAACAAACACATACCCAACTTCAAGTCCTACAATAGCAATTGCCAGAATAACTGAAGTCAAATTAATTTTTGATAATTCAAAAGCAATATTTGACGGTCCAACCATATACACAAAAATAATTGCAGATATTACAGTTGCAACCAGATATGTAACCATCAATGCACCAAAGGGGTTGACATCAGACGGCATTGACTTCATACATATATTATAGAATGTATTTGAAAGAATAACAATTAAAATTGGCCAGATCAGATTCCAATTCAAAACAACCACCAACATAAGAAATTGAAGTTAAATATTGTCTTTTGATATTGTTAAAACAAATTCTGATTAATTATATATTTCAATATATTATTAAATACTTTCATGAGTGCTGGAAGAAATTATTTGATTCTTAACACTTGAATATTCTGAAAAAATATTCAAATAAAAAAAATAGAAAAATTAGTAAAAAATAGAACTAAATTTAAAATTCAAAAATTTCAGCTAAACAATCAAAACGATAAAAAAAAAAAATAAAAAAGTATAAAGTAGAAATTTATACTACAACTTTTTCGATTAATTGTTCATTTGGAGCATCAATGTTTACAATTTGTTCTCCTACTTTATATACGAATAATGCACGACCATTTTTCTCCAAAAAGATTCCGTCTTTACCATTAATTGTTTTATTTTGGGAATCAGGTAGAGGAGTCATGTTAACATCACCATTCACAGCAAAAGTAGTAGCAGTTATATTATCAGTTCCATTTTCCATTACCACAATTGTTATAATAGCTTCTTTACCCTGAAATTCACCTGTTTGGTTAGTAACAGATAACTTTTCATTAACTTTAAATCCATCTGGAGCGTTAATATCTGCTGCAGCAGTAACAAAAGATAATGACATAGCAAATGCTAATAAAACAACGCTCATCAATAAAATCTTTTTATTCATTTTTTCACCTCTTAATTTTAAATTGTTATTTGAACTACTCAACTTGTAGAAGTTGAGGATACTTACTTCACGGACTGTATGCTCTAATGAGTATAAGATTACCATGATAGTCCCTTTGTCCAAAATGTTTCTGGCAATTTTCAAATGTTAATGTTTTCCTTTTTTATCGTTGAAAAAAGTTTTTATAAACTTTCTCATTGCCAATATTATTTTCAGTATTGTTTCTATTTAAAGTTAATTAGAAAAACATCAACAATAATACCCTTTTGTGCCATTATCCTTAACTTAGTTAAAATATTCCTGCATTATTTAGATAAATTATTTAATTTTAATTTCTGTTATATAACTTAAATGAATTTCTAAAATATTTCAGTATTTTACAAAGCAGCATCAGATCATTTAAAAAAAAATAGTAGAAAAAATTCCTTAAATCTGAGGAATTCTTTCATTGGTATTTTGGGCTGTCCATCCTTCACCAAAACTAGAATATGAACATTTTAATCGATTTTTAGTAGTTGATTTCAGATTATATTTCAGTTTTACTATTAAACCTGAAGTTTCATAGTTGTTAAACATCTTTTTCATATAACTTACTGTCAACCAGTTTGTTGGAATGTCATGGCTTCCATGGTCATAATCCCCTGAAGGATTTCCAACCAAAACCTTTTTGCCGTCCTTACTGATATCCAGGATTGCTACATAATGATACCAGGTATGGAAAATTAAAGCACGGCCTCCTTTCTTAAGTTCATTGATTGCTTTACTGAAGGATGATTTATAATAATAGCTACATTTGAAGTTGCATTTCTCCAAACCAATTTTAAGCCCCTTAGTAGTTGACCCGTCACGATAAGTGGATTTTGAAAGTATTGCAAGCTGCTTTTCACAGTAATAATTTTTCAAAAATTGACTGCACATACTTGATGAAGTAGGTCCGCATGTATATCCTGTATCCTGCACATCCCTTACCTGAGGATAAGTATAGGATTTGCCTTTAAGAGAAACTGAAATTTGAGTTGGCCAGTATCCTGCCTTATTTGCCTTAACGACTTTGGTATTGATGGCTCTTTCAATAACGTTCCATTTTTCCCTTACAATTACATGCTGCAGATTAGGCGCTTCTTTAGTTTTGAAAAAAACATAATTTGACATTTTGTTATATAAATAAAGATAATAGCTGTCCCTTTTTATTGTTTCAAGATATTGTGCTTTTAAAAGAGTGTATTTCATATCTCCATCAGCCATTACATAGCTTCCAGGCATTACATCTATATCAGGAGCGCCGTTGACCAGTGGAATTTTCTGTTTTGACGGATTTTTTACGCTTCCGGAAATTCCATCAACATTCTTTGTGGCATTTGATCCTATGATTGTTTCTGTGCCTCCGTATGTTACACTAATATTTAAAGCACCAGTCCCTGCTTTAGGAGCAAAAACAATTATTCCTTCAGGATTTGTTGTTTTAGTATATGTTTTATTTCCGATTTTTATTACAACAGTTTGCTGTGAGATAGCAGAAAGTGTGGAGCTTTTAAGATAAATTCTCAAATACCCGTTTGTAAGCAGTTTGTTATTTCCTATGACAACAGAGGTTGTTGCAGGAACTATCAGTGAAACTGTTTTGGAAACTGCACTATAATATTTATTTCCCTTAAATGAGATACTTAAAGAATATTTAGCATTAGGGTTTAAAAGATTTTTAAATGATGCAACTCCATTTTTATCAGTTGTTGAAGTGTATGTATTTCCATTTACCAAAAAGGATACTGTCTCATCAGTTATAGGATTTCCAAAATTATCCGTCATTGTAGTGTAAAAATATTTATACTTAAAAACAGTAGTGTTTCCAGGAGTAATTGTGGATTTAAGTTTTAAAACGTTAATGTCAAAAGTCTTATTGACGGCAGAGTAATTTCCACTGCCCATGAAAAATATGTCCAAATTATAATGAGCAGGTTTGAGATTTAATAATAAGCTGGCCTCACCGTCATTACCTGTGGAGATTGAATAATCCGCATTGTTAATTTTCGCTGTTAAATTCTGATTTGACAAAGGAGTATCATTTGAATCCTTTAGAAAAATTCCAATGGAATGCTGAGTGTAAACAGAAGAAGTGTTTACGGATATAACCGGAGATTCCTTAAGTTGAAAATCATTATCTGTAATGTTTTCCGCATTACTGTCCACAGCAGATGTGCAGGAGATACAGAACAGTGATAAAGCAATGCAAATAAATATAAATGTTATTTTTTTGTTCATAAAAATACCTCTTAGAATAACATTTATTTAAAATCATTTAAAAAGATTATTAAAAAAAAAATAAAGAAAGTATAAGACATATGGTCTTATTTTTCTTTAAACGTCAGTTAGTGTGGAAAATACAGGGTTTTTTTAGTTATGAAAGTTAGTTAGTGTTATTTTCTTGCTTTTCCAACACGGCGGGCAATAACCATTTCTCCAACAGAAATTAAGCCTGCAAAGAATTTTTCCAAACCGCCAGTAGACCAAATAGCTTCACCGAATGTGGCACTTACAATATTTGCTTCGTATTCTTCAGCAGTAATTTTTTGACCGGTGGTTTTTGTAGATACAATAGCTGAAGCAGACATCAGCTCTTCCCATGTTACTCCTTTCAGCTGGTTTTGCATTGCCTTGTATAATTTTTCCACTTTAATGTCATAAAGTTCAGACAATAATTCCACAATATCGCATGCGCGAACCATACCCACTATCTGATTGTCGTCATTTACAACAGGTACGGTTACAAATTTGTTGTTTGCAGTTAATATTACCGCTTTTCTTGCAGGATCATCTTCATGAACGGTTGCAACTTCTTCATAACCACTCATGATTTCTGATATTTTACTGTTTCCTTCCCTTAATCCTCTTGTAATGTCAAATGAAGTTATCCATCCGACCAATTGTTTTTTATCATTTACAACAGGACAGGTAAAACGTCTGATTTCTTCCATTACTTTTGAAACTTCAATTACATCGTCTTCGCAGTTCAAGTATACAAAGTTTTTATCCATTAATTCTTTTGCTCTCATAAACAACCCTCATTTTATTCAATATTGACTCTTTTAAGTGCTCCTACAGGACAATGATTTGTACATTCTACACATCTTATACATTTATCATCATCAAGAACCACTTCACCATCCAATAACTCTATTGCCATAGTTGGACAATTTTCTTCACACAGATAACAATTTACGCATAACTCATGATTGACATCAAGATTTCTGCTGTGAATAATCGGTCCAAGATACCTATCCAATTCAATTGCTTCATCATTTTGTGAAATTTCAACACATGCTCCGCATCCGATACACATTTTTTCATTTACATGGGGATATAATGTATCTTCCGCCAAATCAATACCCTCATCAATGCCCAAATCATCAAAAAACTCCTTGAATTCAAGAGTAAATGCATTTGTCGGACACAGGTTTGCACAATCGTCCCAGTTATTTTCAACCGAATAATTAACAGAAATATCATTCATTCTGACGACTCTATGAGAACAGCTAACATTAGACAGATTATACTCGATAAAGTCATTTTCATCATCATAAACTACTGCATTATCAATTAACTTGATTGCAGCAACAGGACAAGTCTGAACACATATTTCGCATTTTACGCATTTATCAGTTATTTTAGCTATTCTGAATATATTAGCTGGTTCGATTGCATTAACTGGACATTCACTAACGCAGGTGTTGCATCTTACACATCTAGGTGCAATAGCTATAATTTCCTCATCTGCTTTGAAATCATTCAATTCAAATTGGAAATCATCACCGTCATCATCTAAATCAACAGATTTCAATAAAACTTCACGTTCTAAATTTTTCATCTGTTTTTGAAACGTAACCTTCATATTATTACCAACTAACTCTTTTTATTAAATTAATAAACATGATTTCTTAAAAGAAATCCTCCAATTCTTTTAAAGATGGGAATTTTTCCATTCCATAACCTTCAACGGCTTTGCTGGCCACCCAATTTGCAATTTGACAGGATTTTTCAAGGTTATATCCTTTTAAGTGAGAATATAAAAATCCGCTGTTGAAGCTGTCTCCTGCACCTGTTGTATCAATTACATCACATTCATATGCCTCAACTTCGCATTCTTCAGTTGCATTAATCGCATAAACTCCTTTTGAACCCTGTTTTACAACAACTGTTTCAATTCCCAAATCCAGGAAATAAACGGCCAGATCTTTGATTGGGGATTCTTCGTTATTACATAATAATCGCAATTCTGATTCATTTATCAGTAAAATATTGGTTCTATCCAATATCGGTCTTAATGCGTCAAATCCTTTTTGAACATAAAGCATTCCAGGATCAAAGCTTAAAAGTGTGTCTTCACTGAGCTTTTCCAAAAGTTCAATCTGGGTGTTGAATGTATCTCCGACAAATGATGTGTAATGCATTATCTTACATCTCATAATGTTTAAAAGGTTAATTTCACCCAGCTTTATTTCATCATTTACCCCCGGGTCAATGTAGAGGCATCTTTCACCATCACCGTCAACAAAACCCAGACATTTTCCTGTGGCGCCAGTATCGGAGTATATCAAATTGTTTGTGTATACGCCGTTGATTGCCAGATTGTATTCAATCAAATCGCCATCTTCATCTTCGGCAATCTTTCCGATTATTGAAGTGTCACAGCCCAGACGAGCCAGACCTATGATTGTATTTGCTGCTGAGCCTCCGGGAGTGTCAATTTCACTTTTTATAAAGCTTTCCTCATCTGCTCCAACAATATTTTCTACAGAGTATAGTTTATCGACGTTAAGTGCTCCGAATCCTATAACTTCTGCATTTAAATCATTGTCAAATATTTCCATGCTAAAACCCTACTTCAAAATATCCAATAGATTAATATTTTTATCTCCGAGTTTACCTTCAAAGTTACCTGCAGAGATTTTAATTACTCCTTCAAATTCCAAAGCAGCATCAATACCTGCTTTAATAGCTTCATTCATTGATTTTTCATCAATTGCATTAACAACAATTTCAGGAATATAGTTAACGCCTTCAGGAACCTTGGATTCATCACCTAAAGATTCCTTCAAAGAAGGACAGTAAACGTGATTTGTGGTTGGTCCGATTTCAGGGAAGTTGGTTTCAGGTTTTGAAGCGGCAGAACATACATCAAATGGAGCGGTTGCACCTTCAATGCCCATTATTGCATCGATTATTGCTTCACCTGCATTCAGTACTGCATCCGGGGTTTCACACAGATACCAGAAGTTTCCTCCCATAATTCCATCGTTAATCTTAAATTTCTCTTCAATCTGGAAATCTGGAACTGCAATCGGAACATTTATCATTTTTCTGCCGTATTCTTCGACTATCCATTCATATCCGTCACCGCAGTGGCCTACAATATCCATCATTTCAATATATTCTTCGCTGTCACTGTCGGAATAGTCAAATATGCGTGTAAAAGGTTTTACCAGAACATCCTGACGAAGTCTGTATGACAATTCAAAAGCAAATTTATCAATATCATCACTTCCCAACCAGTATTGTACAACAGCACCGAATCTGCCGTCAGGAGTTTGTGATTCATCTAAAAATCCTTCAACACCTCCTTCAACTCTTCCGATTACTGCACTTGGAGTTGAAGTTGAATCATATGCTGCCCTTTCAACAATCTTTTTGGTGGGTCCTGTGATTAAAGCTCTTACGTATTTACCTTCAAAAGCTTCAAAAAATGTATCATCTACTTTTTCATAACTCATTTTATTACCTCGTATAAATTTAACCTAATCCTCCAATATCCTGTCCTCTGATGTTATTTCTCATGTATTTGCTGGATTTTAGGATATCATCAAAATTATTTTCATTCACTATTTGAATTATCGGATATTTTTCATCTTCGAAAACTTCAAAGAATCTTTCTTTAATTTTCAAATCAACATCATATTGATTGAATAAATCTTCATAATCTTTTAAATTATTATAATCTTCAATGAATTTTAAAACTTTATCCTTGTCATATTTTGCATAAATATTGGCAACTACAGCAGTTGTGACTGCACTTGGAGATACAATTGCTATTTCGGCAACTTTTAGAGGATATTCATTTCCATTAAATGATATGGTCACACCGCCATTCTTTCTAGCAAACTCCAACGGTTCAACGTCAGTGATGCTGTCGCCTATGTATAATATATTGTTAATGTCAATGCTGTCCCTTTCAATTATCTTGTCGATAGCCAATTTTTTGCCTTGTCCCCCAACGACTTCGATATCTCTGATTTTTTCATATATTCCCATCTTTGCAATTTGAGAAAAGAAAATATCATCAAACATTTCATAGTCATCAGGATTTTCAAGTATCATATCCTTGAATTCACTGACTTTTTTAATTTCTTCGTCATTTAAACTTAAGCTATCTACATCAACTTCTGTGTAAAATGTATTTTCAAATGGAACTTCCATATAATCAGAAACAGCTTCAATATATTGACCATAACTGGTGCTGACTATATAAGTATTCATAGCATTCTTCAAGTAAATCAATAGGAATTTTGAGTCCTCAACTGAATAAATATTGTCCCTTGAATAATCAACCAAATCCCTGTTTTTAAGATTTTCAACTACAAAGAAAGGTAAAATCAACTTTAAAGTGTTTCCGGCCTTATAGTCCTCTTTTCTGACTACATCAACCAAGTAATCATCATATAAACTAAGGACTTTGAATAATTCAGCTCCGTTTTCTATGAATTTTGCTGTAAACTCAAAAGCATTATCGTTTAAAGTCAGAGGCCCTTCACAATCCGTAATAAATGATTTTTCAAACATGATTCACCTGAAGTTAACAATTCTGATTGCATCAAGAGGACATATTGCCTCACACTGTCTGCAATAAATACATTTTTCACTGTCAAAGTCTATCTTATCATCTGCAAGAGTCAGTGCATCAGTCGGACAATTCTTTACACATATTGCACAGGCCTGACATTTTTCATCTGAAAGTGAAAAATCGCCAAGTCTCTGATAGTGCAGATAAGACCTTGCATAATACAAATCAGTATCTTTACTATAGAAATAATCATCATATGCGCCGATTGCATCGAACTGACATTTTTCCACACATTTTCCGCAATAGATACAGTTATCATTAATTTTAATTGGATTTGGACCGTCAAGCTCTATTGCCTGAACCGGACAAACGTTGAAACATTCACCGCATGCAACACACTTGTTTTCATAAACTTCAATATTTCTATCCATCAGATAAGAACCGAAAAGCTTTGTGAATTTGGATATTTCAATGTGGGAATCCAGACTGATTTTCAATTCCCTTTCCATCATGTCATTTACCTTGCATTCAATGAAGTTTTCAAAGTTCTGGTCATTGAATTCCAGGGCAATGGATTTACCTACCTTTTCCAAAACCTTATTTAAACTGATAAGATTAATAGACAGCCTTTTCATGTCATGGCCTGCAATTTCAGAGACTATATCAAATGACTTGATTTCACTGTACATTTTGTAAGCCTTTTTACGTGAAGAATATTTGATTGCTGAAGACGGACATGAATGCATACATTCCTCACATCTTGCACAGTAACCGGGATTAATATAAGGAAGCTTGTTTGTTCTTGCAACATTAATTGCACCCATTGACGGACAAACTCTTGTACATGTCATACATCCGATACATTTATCCTGATTAACGACAATGGCCTTACCTCCCTTGACTGTTTTAGGAAGCAGCTGTCCGTATTTGATTGCATCTGTCGGACAAACCCTGAAACAATATCCGCATCTGACACATGAATCCTTGTCGATTTCACTGTGAGGTTCGCTTTTTCCGTCAGCTACAATATGTATGGAACCGTTTTTACATGCCTGAACACATGCACCGCATGCTTTGCACAGCTTAGTGTTAATGTTTGGAACATTTTCCTTTCTAGGAGGATCCATATGGACATCCAATGATAATGCATCATATGGACAGGCGTTACGGCACAGTACACAGCCAAAGCATGTATTTTTTAATCTGACAAGATTTTCATCTTCATCAAAGTAAATCGCATCAATTGGACATGACTGAAGACATGGTTTTTCACTGCATTTTGCACATTTGGTCTGATCTACAAAATAATCGACATCAACATGCCTTAATGGTCTTGGTGTTTTAGTATAACTGTCAATCATAACACTCACTCCATGAATAAATCCTCATTTAAATTTGATGCTTTTACTGTAGCATGAATAATTTCGTCATCTTCCATTGAAAATTTGGCAATGAAATACTTGATTACTGAAAATGGACAGGTCTGATAACAAATGCTGCAGCGCAGACATCTATCCTTATCTCTTACGATTGTATCATTGACTTCATCAAAGGAAATACATCCTGTAGGACAATCCGGAATACATAACTGACATTTTTCACAGTTGGATTTGTCCCAATCAATTATTCTGATTTTTAGCCTGTTGACTGCATTGGTCATAATTTCAAGAGCAATTTCGTTATCCGGAATGATTTTTAAGGCATCGTCCCAAATTTCAGAAATAGGAACGTCATATTGGAGGAGTCCATCAACATCCAAAGCCCTTAAATCCTCTTCCTTATTGTTAATGTAGTCTTCAAGGTAATTTACGCATAAAAGTATTAAATCCTTTTGGTCCTGGAGATTTTCAACAAATACCCCTTTCATTGCTCCATTTACAGGACAAACGTCAACACATTCACCACAGGATATACAATTTAGCTGGTCGACTACAAGTTTACCGTCCACCAGACTGATTGCCTCGACAGGACACTGTTTCATACATTTTTTACATTTGATGCACAGATAGTCATCAACAATGTACTGTCTTTTTGATGGAATAATATTGAATTCAGGTAATATTAAGTGATTTTGACCGCATTCCAATGTTTTAGGGTCAGTCGGACAAACTTCTGCACAGAATCCGCAGCGAATACATGCACCCGGTTTAATTACGGGATAGGTCATACCTTCCCCTTCTTCTGAATCCTCATCACGCACCAGCTTTATAGCATTTGGAGAAGGACATGAAACTGTACATGCTCCGCATCCTATACAGTATTCCTTGTTTACCTTAGGAAAATCCCTGAAACGTTCAGGCTTTTCAGATATGTCAGGCAGCGAATGTGCGTTTGTAAAGGCATCCGCCCATGCTTTTCTTGCAAACTCATAAACATACCACATCAGAGATGACATTTTATTTCACCTCGTAAAAGTCTTTTACAGATGTTTTTCCGGCTTCATTTGTAATAGCTACCCTTTCAGCACATGCAACACACGGGTCACATGATGCATAAGTGGATACGGCATCTGCAACGGTTGGAACATCACGAATCATATATTTTGCACAAGAATCCATATTTGCAATACTTGGAGTCCTGATTGAAATGTTCTTGATTAGGTTACCGTTGGTTTCAATCATGTATGTAACTTCACCACGAGGAGCCTCATTTCTTCGAACAGCATAACCGGATTTTAGATTTGCAGGAGTACGGACTTCACCTTTAGGTATATTTTCAATAGCTTGTCTTAGAATACTGATACATTCAGGTATTTCATCAAATCTAGTCATGGTTCTTGCGTAGTTATCTCCTTCAGTTCGTCTTATTACCTTAAAGTCAAAATGGTCATCATAAGTGTAGTGGCCTATACGATAGTCTTCTTTAACACCGGAAGCTCTTCCGATAGGACCTACAGCCCTTCCTTTAATTGCCTCTTTTTTGGACATGTATCCTATTCCCTTACATCTTAAAGCCAATGCAGGACCTTCAGCAAAGAGGTTACGTGTTATCTCAAAGCCTTCCTCAATTTTTTCAAGGTTTTTGAGAATTGGTTCAAAATGGCGCTCATCTGCATCCATTCTAACACCTCCAACAACGTTCCAGCCCATATTAACCCTATTTCCAGTTAACAGTTCAATTGAATCCATTGCATATTCCCTTAACTCCAGAACATGCATGAACAATGTTTCATGATCCATTGATTTGAAAAATGTTGAGTTTGCAAGGAAATGACTTTGAATTCTGTCCAGCTCATTTGCAATGACTCTTAAAAATTGGGCTCTTAAAGGCACATCGACATCGGAAATCTTTTCAATTGTTTCTGCAAAAGTCTGGGTGTGTTCATATGAACAGATTCCACATACCCTTTCTGAAAGATAGATTCCTTTCTGCCAGGTTTGTCCTTCGATTATCTTTTCGATTCCCCTGTGAACATATCCATATTCAATTTCTGCTTTAACAACCTTTTCACCTTCAGTTTGAAGTTTCAATCTGATAGGCTCTTTTAAAGCAGGGTGAATCGGACCTATAGGCACTATCATTGTTGCTCCCTCCCACGATCGGCAATAGCTTGTGGTCCAACAGCCAAAATAGCTTCCAGTATTTCATTAGGCCTTGGTGGACAGCCAGGAATTTCTGCAGCAACCGGAATGAAATTAGATGCAGGCGCATTTACATGGCCTCCCTCTTGGTTAAATACATCTCCGGATACAGGACAGTTTCCTACCGCTACTGCTATTTTTGGTTCAGGAGCCTTATCATATATTCTTTTTAAGTTATCTTTCCATTGTTCGGTAACAGCACCAGTCAACAACAGAACATCAGCTTCACGAGGATTATTGTGAACATAAATACCATACTGCTCAAGGTCATATCTAGGAGACAACAGTGCGACACATTCAACGTCACATCCATTACATCCTCCACAATTTACGATACAGACATGTATTGAGCTTTTTCTCACAACATCCCTTATAGCATCTAACATTGTACTCCCTCTTTTATTTTGTAATTAATAATAAACATGATTAATAAATCGCTTCTTTTTTCAATAGTTCGAATAATTCCAAATGACCTTCCTTCAGGGCATCTTCATAAGATTTTCCGTTTTTAACTTCATTGACTAACTTCATTTTTAAATTTTTTGCATCTTCAGGAGAAATGACCTCTAAAGTACCGCTAAACCAGCATAATCTTAAATCAGCATTAAACTTCTGATATAAACAGATATCGGTTGCGGATTCATAGGTTCCGTGCATTGCTTCAAGAGTGTCCATATCAAACAGATTAAAAAACACTTCTTCAAGCTCTTCAACAGTACAATCGAAATCTTTGGAAAGCGGAACTATAACGTCTCTCTGCCAAGCATAACTTTTTATGATTCTTGTCTGCATCAATCTTAATTTTTCATTATCATCCATTCCAATCACATCATACAATTGAATTTTAACACTACATATACAATTATTCCTACAATTAAACCGATAGCAGATTCTTTTCTACCGTATCCCGGTCTTTCTCCCATTACAAATCCTGCCAAAAGAAAACCAACAGCTGATAAAATAATGTTGCCGGAACAGAAACCTAAAACCCATCCCACAATTGAAACTATAGTAAATGGAATGTTTAAGTCAGTTACTGCAACAAATGGTTCCCCATGCTGTTTGTAGCTGTAGAGCAAACCAAGAATTGATCCGACTGCAAATGTAAGTATATAAATCATATAATCTAACATAATATCTCCTACATCGGTTTATAAAGTAATATGAATGAGCAAAGTATTGCTATAAAAGTTATAATAAAACATAATTTCTCTATACTTTCTATCTTATGTGCAAAATTGCCTCTGGACATCAGCGCGAATATTGTTGCAATCAGCCCTATGACAATAATCGGAGCTAGGAGAGTTGAATGCAATCCTGTTGCTAAGCATCCGACAATTACAACACCTACAGCAACTAAGGCAGTGAAATAAACTATTACATCTTCACTATTCATGCTACCACTCCGCTAAATATCATCAATACAGTTCCAAAGAAGCATATTGCACCTATAGTAATTTGAGTCATGACTGAATGGTTTGGACTGAATATCGGGGTTGTCGCATTGATAAAACCTGTTATAAATGTGATTACAATCATTCCAATGAGATATCCGACAGCATTCAACGGACCGAAGAATATTGTTAAAAATACCCAAAGCATCACATACCATGCGATTGACTCTGAAAAGTGCATGAATCCCCTTAAAAGCCCGAAATGTTCAGTTTCAAATCCTGAAATCAATACTTTATCCTTTGTTATTGCAAATGGAGAGTATGGGGATTTGGTAATTATGAGCATGAAAAACATCAGTGCCGCAAGAGGAATTGTAAATACCAGAGGTCCGTGTACTGACTGATAGGCAATTATTTCTCCAATATTCATTGTGCCAGTTACCATATAGACAAATACGATAGCTGCAAACAATGGAAGTTCTGTTGCCGCTGAAAGAACAGCCCTTACACAGCTTAATTTACCATACGGAGAACCCGAACTTGATCCTGAGTTGTGCTCAACAATTTTGTAAACTGCATAAACACCAAAGAGTATTAATAATGAATCATGAGCTACAGGACCTGCGATAACACCAACAATCCATATTAAACATAATATAAATACAATACCGATATAAAATACTTTTGAAACTGTTTTTGGAATTGCGGTTTCCTTAAAGAAAAATTTCAAAGAGTGTATCAGATGCTGGACAATAGGCGGTCCCGGACGTTTCTGAACACGGGCCATAACTTTTCTGTGCAGACCTAGAAGAAGGCTTCCCGCCAGGAATGCAATAACAACTTGAATTAATATTTCTGCCATTAAATTCATAATACCACTCTAATACCCAGTAAATGGCTCTTTCACCCTTTCTTCCGCATCTTCAGGTTTTGGTTTAGCCATTGTCAATAAACCTAAAGATAATATCCATAATGGAATACCAAATATAGCTACCGCATAAACAATCCATGCCTCGAAGTTTATTACAAGACATGCGAGAATAGCTATTGTTGATAATGCCAGTAATATACCACATGTAATTTTTTGACTAACCATACTACCATCTACCACAATACCATTAACAAAATTTCAACAGCTCTTACAATAATAAACAATGAACTTAAGTGAATAATTACAATATATGGAGATCCCGCAGTTCTGAACATCTCTGCTTTACTTGCAAAGAAAGGTGCGACTCCACTTTCACCCAAGATACCAATCAACATCAGTACTGCACCAAATACAACCATCGGACTGGCAGGCATTTGGGATAAAACTGCCAGTGACAATGTTCCGGTTGCTGCAAGAATTATTGCAGCTCCACCAAATAAAGGCAGACTGCACATCATGGCAATCAAACCGTAATTGAATGCAGAGTTCAATACAGTAGTCTGTTTAACAGCAGATACAATACCAATGTTTAAAATACCAACCAATGCCATGAACAGAGTAAAATTGAATAAATCTCCAGTAATCATGGCTCCAGCTGATGCAAGACCACAAATTATAGATAAAAATCTTCTTTGCTTGAATTCCTTTGGACCGACTTTAACTTCAGTATTATTCAAATAATGCATTGTAGCCTCTATTTGAGTTTCAGGCTTACTCAATGCAATTAAAATAGTAAAACCAATTAAAACTGCAAACAGGAATAGGTTAAACGGAGTAAGGTATAATACGATATCTCCAAGCGGAATTATTCCAAGTAAATTTCCCCCAGGTGTAACAAAATCCATTCTATCACTACTCCCTATCAATATCCTCTCTCATAAGCAGTCCAATTAAACCAACTTTTGAAGCTACTTTTAATAATAATCCACATGCTGCCAGGAATAAACTTAATAACCAGTATTGAGGTGCTACAAAGAACAGAAGGAAACCTAAAATCCATAAACACCAGGTTATTCCGGAAACTCCTGCAAGACCATCCAGTACCAATACAGGAAGGCCTCTTGCTTTTTTGGACAATGCATACAATACTATTCCTCCGCCTGCTACTGCCCCTCCTGTAAATCCGGTAAGGAAAATACCGTATCCTATTAAAACTAACGCAATAAAGTTAGGAGCAGTATTCATTATTTCCATATTCAATGTGAAAGGCTGAGGGAACAATGAAGAGGATTTGGTTAAGTTTCTTCTTGGATCCTGTTCGATTATACGCATTTCTCTTGTAATCAGTATTTCAGAAATTGCCAATGTTTCAGCAAGCTCTACAACCAGACCAGGTAAAATCAATGCTTCTGCAAGGTCAGTTCCAACTGCAGAGACAACAAATATCATTGCAAGGCCAACCAAATCAGTCAGGATAAGTATGTGAATCTCTTCCCTTTTCAATGCAATTGCCATTGTTCCTATAAATCCAACGATAAGACCCGCATAGATTGCCGGCAGGTACATTGATAGGAATGCATCAGGAACATATGGAGGTATGAATACCATCAGTTATCCCTCCTTAACTGTTTAGCCCTTGCCTTTTCATCACTGGCTTTAATTTCATTAGCTACTTTTGCTGAATCGGAAATGGCTTTTTTGACGTCTTGTCTTATCTCATTTTCATCATTTTTACGGTTCATGGTGTAATTGATTGACAGCCATGAAGCTATGATGAATGACATCATCAGTATGCTTGACTCAAGAATTGTATCGAAACCTCTTGTATAGTATAATATTTCATCTATGAGTCCTCCAGGAGATGAATAGATTGAGGTTCCAAAGTAAGGGGAAATCGCAGATATCCACTCAGCAATCGGTGACATATATCCTGTAATCATTCCCAGACTTGCCGCATTATCAGGATACTGAGGATTGATAATTCCAGGCTGAGTTAAGACTTCACCACCCCTGTCATAAGGGGCAATGGCCAATCCTTCATCTACTTGCTCTTGGGGAGCGGGTCTAACATATAATTGATCTGGATTTAATGCCATAGGTACAATCAGACCTATGATTAAAATTACTCCCAAACTAAAAGCAAATAAACGTGGAACGTTTTTAGGGTCAGCAAGCTTATTCCATAAAACTCCTAGTCTCATACGTCTGCCCCCATTTCTTCTAAACGAATAATAGCTCTAAATAAAATTAATGTAATGACAACAGTAGTTGCAAGCAATGTCAGTAATGCCAAAACATGATTATAGCACAGCAATACCAGACAGACACCTATTGATGCAACTTCAGTGTTGAATGTCCTTACTATAGGGTCGTTTACTCCAGGACCCCATGCAGTGGCAATACTTCCTACAATAGCCAGAAATATTCCAAAGTAAAAGAATAATGGAACGCTAATCATTCAAATCACCACTTTCCAGCTTTTTCTTTCTAATCTCATTAATTTTCACAATTGCTAAAATGAATACTAAAGTTGATAACGGATCAACCAATGCCGCAAACATTGCCACATCCAGGTATTTAAACAAGACAACGACCAGAATGAATCCTGCATCAAGTATTGTAAACATTATGACCTTATCTAAAGGTTTTTTAAGAAATATAATACCAAATGCACCGATTACCATCAAAGCAATTGCAATTATTGATACGAAAAACTCCATTCTGCATCACTCCAACAGTATCTCGTCATCAAGTCTTTTCAATGTATATGCAATTGCATTCGCACTGATTGTAGAACAAATAAAGAATGCAGCTGCAACAACAAGAGCAAATGGAGTATTAATAACTAAAGCAATAATGGCTGAAACTCCAAAACCGATAACATTCAAATACAATAACCTTTCAGCCCTGTTTCGAGTTATTAAAGCTCTTAATGCTACAAAAATGACTATAACTCCAATAATTTCAACGTACATATTTTTACCCCTCTCAAGCATGCCTATTGAATTTTTCAGCTATTTTACCCAAAAGGATAGAAGCTCTTTTGTGATCAATACCCTGAACAGTCAATATTGCAATAACCATACCTACAATAAACATTTCCGGAGTAAAACCGACAAATGAACAGATAAAAATTATAACAGTGGCTGTTAGGCTTCCTACAGTTCCTGCATAACCCGGATCAGCGCATAATCTATTTCCAATAAATACTAAAAATGCCGCTATGATTCCGCCAGGAATTCCTAAAAGCAAATATCCAATAGAAGCTATTAATGTACCGGCAGAAGCATCCGGGGAACAAACGATGTTTCCTTGGAAGAAACCGCCAGCAATATCTCCTCCTCTTTTTTCAACATTTTCACCAATAATCCTAGCACCTTTAACACCAGGCTGCTCAGGAAGTCCGAAATATGTATCAACAATAACAAAATTCAACCAACAGAGAATTGCAGCAATTATAATTCCAATTACTTCATTCATCACATATCCTCCCCCTCATCAGCGTCTAAAGGCTTTGGAAATACAAAATCAAATAAATATTTCACAAATAATGCAGATAAAATACCAATGACAACAGCTAAAACTATTCCGTTATACATGAAAGTATAATTTAAAACTAAAAAAATAGAAAGTATACCTATAGCTATTATGGGAGTTGGATATATTGCACTAACATCAAAAGAATACCTATATGGTTTGCTTGGCAATAATGGGACTTTCAAAACTAATGCAACTAGAATAGAAACAATAATAGTCACAATATAAGCTAATATAACATCAAATAAACCGAGTGTTATATTACCGAGCCCATAAAAATTGCTGTATGAAGCAAAAAATATGGTATTGTAAACCAAATCAAACATATTATTAGACTCCTCTTAAATAATAATTATATTATATAAAAATATATAAATGTTGTTACTTAAAAATTAATAATAATAGCTTAAACATTATGAAAGTTATAAAATGGTGGCTTAATGAGGAATAAAAATATTTTAATAACTGGTGGCCTTGGATTTATAGGTTCACATATTGCAAATGAATTATTAAAAGAAAACCAAGTCGTTATTCTTGATAATATGTCCACAGGCAATATAAATAACCTAAAAGATGCCCATAATGAAAATTTAAAAATCATCAAAGAAGACATTCGTAATACCGATCTTGATGAATTGACCTCAGGAATTGATTATATTTTCCATCTTGCTGCAATGGCAAGCGTTCCTCTAAGTATAGACCATCCAGTTGAATGCAATGACATAAACCTTAATGCCACTATAAAACTTCTGAAATCTGCCGTTGACAATGACATAGAAAAAATCGTCTTTTCATCTTCATCAGCCGTCTACGGGCAAAACAGAAACATGCCTTTAAAGGAAAGCGAACCTCTGATGCCGATGTCACCATATGCTGCATCCAAGGCAAGCTGTGAGCTGTATCTGCAAACTTTTTATGAAAGTTACGGCCTGAATTACACTGCACTGAGATATTTTAATGTCTTTGGACCTAACCAGGACAAGAATTCACAGTATGCTGCAGTGATTCCGAATTTTATAAGTGCAATTCTTGAAGGAAATCCTGTGGAAATTTATGGAGATGGTGAACAGACCAGAGACTTCATTTATGTAAATGATGTTGTTAAAGCCAACATTAACGCCGCCAAATCAGATTACAATGGAGTGCTGAACGTTGCATCAGGTGAAAAGTTAAGCATCAATCAGCTATTTGAAATCGTCAAAAAAACACTCAAAAGCGATGTTGAGCCAAATTATTTGCCTGAAAGACAGGGAGATATTAAACATTCCCTGGCAGATACTACAAAAATGAGTGAAATCAATTTCAATGTTGACTCCAACGAATTTGAAAGTCAGCTTGAAGAAACCATCAACTGGTTTAAAACCATATTATAGGAACTGAAAATATGGATAAAAGCGTAAGCGATTTTAATATTCGTTTAAGAACAATAAGACTTAGAGAATTATTTGTCGCAATAATAATCTGTATAATACTTATGGTAGTATTGACCGCTATTTTCCCGGAGGTTCTTGATAACGAAGATCTGTTTTTCATCACATTATTAACAATGATACTGATTTTCTTTGCATGGTGTTTAAAAGGCACTTCAGGATTATCACAAAACTTCAAGCAGATACTGGAAGTTAAAACAAGAAATGAAATTTTATATGTCTTTGCAATAAATCTGCTTTTTGCATTCCTTTTTACATGCATAGTTTCAGGAATAGACCTGCTTATCGGATTTTACAATCCGAGCTGGGTGACAGGCTTTGACATTGACAATGTCGACATTGCCGGAGGAGTCCTGTTTCTGGACATAATAGCTTCAGTAATATTTGCCCCTGTTCTGGAGGAGCTGGTATTTAGAGGAGTGCTTTTCAACAGACTGAAAATAAGAATAGGAATTATTCCTGCAATGTTACTCTCTTCATTTTTATTCGCAATAGGGCATAATTTCGGAGGAATAACAAGTGCATTTCTGTTTGGAATCTGCATGTGCATCATATACATGAAAACAGACAATATACTTGTTCCGATGAGCGTTCATTTCCTAAACAACGTAGTGGCGACATTGCTTGAATTTACCCAAATTGATTATATAATTGGGCAAATGCCATGGTTAATCCCTGCAACAATAATAACATTAATAGCAACAGTTCTGTTAATTAAATATATAATACAGGAAACAATCCTGCTGAAAAATAGATATAGTTAAAAAAAAATAAAAAAGTTAGTGGAATCCGCATCCGCTGCAGGTTTCACATTTTTCTTCTTCTAAAGGATCATACTGTTTATCTTCCTGCAGAGTAGCTGAGATAAAGTACTGGTTAGAATCCTTCTTATTTTTCAATACCGGAGATACTCCCTTAAAGTCACATTTGATATCTCCTGTTCCACCAATATCGACCATTATTGGCTCTCCTAATTTAAATCTTTTGAAATATGCTTCAATTTCACCTATTAATTCTTGAGGCACTCTGAAATTAAAAGACAACACATTATTTTCTTTCATTTTTAAACCAACATATTTCTGGTCGATTTCATAGTTCAGTCCTAACTGTTTTTTGAAAATAACATTAGTACCTATTTCACTGGATGACATTTTATTTCCCCCTCATTCAATTATTTTTACAATTATATATTTGAAGTATTTAAAATTTTCCCAAATTTCATTCAAAAAATCAATAATAAAATTTTAAAAAACATCAATTTATAATGAATTATCACGATTTTTAATAAGGTTTATATAACTTCAAATTCAAAAATTAGAATATGTTATAATATTATATATTATAATTATAATGAATGAAAAAATTAAGGTGTTTATTAATGAATGAATACAACAAAGATATTGGAAAGAGAATTAGAGAATTGCGAGAACTATCAGACATTACAATTAAAGAAATTGCAGAAAAATTGAATATTAGCGAAGAAACTTACATCCAATATGAAAACGCCGAAATAGACATTCCAGCAAGTTTTTTATACGAACTTGCACATATTTTTAAAGTTGATTTAGGATTATTATTGACTGGTGAAGAAAGCAGAATGAACATATTCGACCTTACACGTGCAAACAAAGGAATATCAATCGACAGAAGCAAGGAATACACTCATGAAAACTTATGTTCCAAATTCATTCACAAAAAAGCTGAAACATTCCTTGTTACAGTAGACCCTAAAAAGAATCCGGTTCCTTCACTTAATTCACACCCCGGTCAGGAATTCAATTATGTTCTGGAAGGTTCCTTAAAAATTTATATACACAACAACGAAATCGTGTTAAACGAAGGAGATTCTATATTCTTCGATTCAACACACCGCCATGCAATGGTAGCACTTAACGGTAAACCGGCTAAATTTTTAGCAGTAATCATATAATATTTACAGGAGATTATCAAATGACATCAGTTATACAGGATTTTGTAGAAAGAGTGGATTATGACTCTTATGAAGATTTTCATGAAAATTTCAAATTAAAATACAATGAGGATTATAATTTTGGATTTGATGTAGTGGACAAATATGCAGAAATAGATCCGGATAAAATAGCATTAATCTGGACAAATGACAATGATGAAAACCACACATTCACTTTCAAAGAAATGAAAGAATATTCAAACAGAACAGCAAACCTATTTAAAAGATTAGGTATTAAAAAAGGCGACAGTGTAATACTGACCTTAAAAAACAGATATGAATTCTGGTTCTGTATGGTAGCACTTCATAAAATAGGTGCAATAGCAATTCCCGGAACCCATATGTTGAAACTCCATGATATTGACTTCAGAATACAGCAGTCAAATGCCAAAATGGTCGTTTCAGTCGAAGAGGATTCACTTTTACCTGATTATGAGGAAGCTGAAAAATCACTGGGAATTGAATTGAAAAAGCTTGTTATCGAAACTGATAGGGACGGCTGGATTAACTTCAATGAAGCTATTGAAAAGGAAAGTGCAGTATTTGAAAGACCAACCGGTGATGATAAGACTTATGCAGAAGAAATATTCCTTATTTATTTCACATCAGGAACCAGCGGACTTCCGAAAATGGTTTCACACAAGCATACCTACTCACTAGGACATATTCCTACAGCCAAATACTGGCATAATGTTGTAGAAGACGGAATCCACCACACAGCAGCAGATACCGGATGGGGAAAAGCAGTATGGGGAAACCTTTACGGCCAGTGGATTGCGGGAACAAGTATATTCATTTACGATTACGACAGATTCAACGGATTGAAACTCCTTGACAAAATCATTGAAAATAAGGTGGACACATTCTGTGCTCCTCCAACAATTTACAGATTCATCATCAAAGAAAATATTGAAGGATATGACCTTTCAAATCTGAAATACGTTACAACCGCAGGAGAACCTTTGCCTCCCGAAGTATCCGAAAGATTCTATGACCTTTCAGGCTTAAGAATCAAAGAAGGATTCGGACAGACCGAAACCACATTATCAATCGGAACATTCATATGGCTTGATGCAAAGGTAGGATCCATCGGAAAACCTTCTCCTCTCTTTGATTTACATCTTCTTGATGAAGACCACAATGAAGTTGAAATCGGTGAGGAAGGAGAACTCTGTTTTAAGATGGGAGACAAACCTATTCCTGGATTATTTAAAGACTATGTAAATGATGATGAGAAATACAGACAGCAAATCCACGACGGATATTACCACTGCGGAGATACCGCATGGGTAGATGAAGAAGGATATGTTCACTTTGTTGGAAGAAATGACGACATAATCAAATCTTCAGGTTACCGTATCGGACCTTACGAAGTGGAAAGTGCAGTTTTATCCCATGAAGCAGTGGCACACTGTGCAATTACCGCTTATCCTGATGAAGTCAGAGGTCAAATCGTAAAGGCAAGTATTGTACTGCAGCCTGGCTTCGAAGCATCAGATTCATTAACTAAAGACATACAAAATCATGTTAAAAGAGTTACAGCTCCTTATAAATACCCAAGGATGGTTGAATATGTTGATGAACTTCCTGAAACCATCAGCGGTAAAATAAGAAGAGTTGAAATAAGAGAAAATGATAATAAAAATTAATCAGATGATATAAATGACAGAAGAGATATCTTATCCCGTTATTAATAAAGAATTATGCAAAGGATGTAAAAGATGCATAACAGGATGTCCTCAAAATGCCATCATACTCAGTGATGACATGAACGATGCAGGATATCAGTTTGCATATTACAGCGGAAATGGATGTACAGGATGTAAAGACTGTTACTTTACATGTCCTGAACCATTGGCGCTGGAAGTACATCAGTATAAAAAGATTGTAAACGATTCAGTTGCAAGAATGATTAAAGCAAAGGCAACTAATCAAGGGGGAAACTAAATGAGTAATCAAATGGTAAAAGGAAATACTGCAGTTGTCATTGGTGCAATGTATGCCGGGTGTGACTGTTTTTTTGGATACCCTATTACTCCTGCAAGTGAAATCTTACACGAAGCATCAAAATACTTCCCGATGGTTGGAAGAAACTTTGTACAGGCCGAAAGTGAAGAGGCGTCCATCAATATGGTTTACGGTGCATCAGGAACCGGACACAGAGTCATGACCTCATCATCAGGACCAGGTATCAGTTTAATGCAGGAAGGATTTACATTCCTTGCAGGTGCAGAGCTTCCTGCAGTTATTGTAGACATCATGAGAGCAGGACCTGGACTGGGTAATATTGGACCTGAACAGGGAGACTACAATCAGGTCGTTAAAGGCGGAGGTCACGGTAACTATAAAAATATCGTTCTTGCACCGAACAGCGTTCAGGAAATGTGTGACTTGACAATGAAAGCATTTGAACTTGCAGACAAATGGAGAAACCCGGTAGTGGTTTTAGCTGACGGTACCCTCGGCCAGATGGCAGAACCGTTGGTATTTCCTGAAAAGGCAATTGAACCTAAAAATGATAAGCCATGGGCAGTAAAAGGAAATAAAGAAAGCATGGACAATCTTATCACTTCAATTTACAATGACTTTAATGAACTGGAAGACTTCAACTACAAGCTTCAGGAAAAATATGCAAAAATCGAAGCTGAAGAAGTAATATACGAAGAATATCAAGTTGAAGATGCAGATATCGTTCTTGTGTCATTCGGTATCAGTTCAAGAATCGCAAGATCAGCAGTTGACAAAAGCCGTGCAAAAGGAATAAAAGTAGGACTTTTAAGACCAATTACATTATCACCTTTCCCTGTTGATAAAGTTAAAGAACTCGCAGACAAAGGAGTTAGCTTTATTTCAGTTGAAATGAGCAACGGTCAGCTATTGGCTGATGTGCAGTTTGCTGCTTTAAGAAAAGAGGACACCCATCTTGTAAACAGAATGGGAGGAAACCTTATTGAACTAAAACAGATTCTTGCTAAAATTTATGAAATAGCCGGCATTGAAGATGAGGACATTGACCTATCCGAAAGAAGCGATGAAAAGGCAAGTCCAAATATAATTGATTAAGAGGATGTGGAAAAATGAGTGAAAAAGAAAATAAAGATTATGAAGTGCAAATACGTAGAAATCCACAATCCCTTCTAGAAGAGTATCCGAGAAAAGGAACAAATATTCAGTCAACTCACTACTGTGCAGGATGTGGACACGGAATTTTACATAAATTAATTGCTGAATGTATGGACGAGCTTGGAATCCAGGAAAGATGTGTCATGATTTCACCTGTCGGATGTTCAGTATATGCATATTTCTACTTTAACTGTGGAAACTTCCAGACTGCTCACGGAAGAGCACCTGCAGTAGCTACAGGTATTTCAAGAGCAGAAGACAATGCAATTGTTATGAGCTATCAGGGAGATGGGGATTTGGCATCCATCGGATTGAATGAAACCCTTCAGGCTGCAAACCGTGGTGAAAAAATTGCAGTATTTTTCGTGAACAATACTGTTTACGGAATGACCGGAGGACAGATGGCACCAACAACCCTTATTGGTGAAAAAACAGTAACATGTCAAACCGGAAGAGACCCTGACTATGCAGGACATCCTACCCATATGTGTGAACTGATAAACACATTAAAGGCACCTGTATTTATTGAAAGAGTATCCCTTGCAAATCCTTTAAAAATCAGACTTGCAAAATTCGCCATAAAACAGGCACTGACCGTTCAGAAAGAAGGAAAAGGATATTCATTTGTTGAAGTTCTCTCACCTTGTCCTACCAATTTAAAACAGGATGTTGTAAGTGCTCAAAAATTCATTGAAGAACAGATGGAAAAAGAATTCCCTGTCAAAAACTTCAGAAACAATATGTACACAAAAGAGCCTGTAAAAAGACCTGCAAGTGACTTTTCAACAGAATCATTAGATAAAATATTCAATGTTACAAGAGGCGAAGGTTCAGGTTATATCGATGATGAAATCGAACCGGTAAGCATTAAAGTGTCCGGATTCGGAGGTCAGGGAGTTTTAAGTGCAGGACTTACAATAGCTCAGGCCGCATGTGCTGAAGGAAAACATGTTTCATGGTATCCTAGTTACGGACCAGAACAGAGAGGCGGAAAATCAAACTGTTCAGTTGTAATATCCAATGAAACCATAGGAACTCCTGTCGTTGATGACATTGACATTCTTATTGCTTTAAACAAACCTTCCCTTGAACAGTTCTCACAGGATGTTAAAGAGGGAGGAGTTATACTTTACGATTCAAAAATCGGTGAATTTAAAACAGACCGTGACGTTAAAGTCATTGCAATGCCATGTGTGGATATTGCAGAAGAGCATGGAAATGCAAGAACTGCAAACACTGCACTTTTAGGTGCTTTAACAGAACTTGGTGATGTTTTAAAACGCGAATCTTATGAAAATGCAATCCGTGAAATGTTTGCATCAAAACCTAAAGTCATTGATGTGAACATTGAAGTTTTAAAAGCAGGAGCTGAATGGATTAAAAACAATTCATAGTGTGATTTGATGAGTTACAAAGAAAATACAAAAAATTATATAGAAAAGTATGGTCTGGGCATAGGAGATAAAATCAAAGTCAACAAGGAAGATATCTCCTATACAGGTATCCTTCTTGACAGGCCTGAAGATGCTGATGACGGCTATCTTGTTATTAAATTATCAAGCGGATATAACATTGGCGTAGCTATTGATAATACTACCGCAGAACTTGTTGAAAAAGGTGAAAAGCCAAAAATCGGATTTGGAGAAACTGAAATTCCCCATGACGATTCCAAACAGAACATTTCAATTGTCTCAACCGGAGGTACAGTATCATCTGTTATTGATTACAGAACAGGAGCAGTTCACCCTGCATTTACCGCATCAGATCTTGTAAAAGCAAATCCTGAACTTTTGGACTATGCAAACTACAACGTTAAGGCTTTATATAATATATTAAGTGAAGACATGAAGCCTGAATACTGGGCAAAGGCAGCAGAAGAAATTGCCAATGACATTTCAGAAGGTGCTGATGGAGTTGTAATAGCTCACGGTACCGATACAATGCACTACACTTCAGCTGCATTGAGTTTTATGCTTAAAACACCGGTTCCTATAATTATTACAGGCGCACAGAGAAGTTCAGACAGACCTTCAAGTGATGCAAACATCAACCTGATTGATTCAGTGGTTGCTGCGAAATCAGACATTGCAGAAGTTTGTGTGTGTATGCACGGAAGCCTGAATGATGAATACACATACCTTCACAAAGGAACAAAGGTTAGAAAAATGCACACTTCAAGAAGAGACACATTCAGAAGCATCAACGCTCAGCCTATAGCTAAAATCCAAAACAGAAAAGTTACAGTTAATCCAGACTACGCATACACAAAACGTGGTGAAAACGAACTGGAATTGAATACATCCATTGAGGAAAAAGTCGGATTTATCAAAAGTTTTCCAGGAATATCTGCTGACTTCATCGAATATCACATTGACAAAGGATATAAAGGCCTTGTAATTGAAGGAACAGGACTTGGACATGTTCCAAATGACATTATCGACTCATTTAAAAGAGCAGAAGATGAAAAGATACCAGTAATCATGACCTCACAGTGCCTTTACGGAAGAGTCAACATGAACGTTTACTCCACAGGACGTAACATCATTGATGCAGGAGTAATTTCAGGAATTGACATGACCCCTGAAACAACATATGTCAAGTTATGCTGGGCTTTAGGTCAAAGTGACGATTATGCAAAAGTAAAAGAGATTATGCAAACAAACGTTGCAGGTGAATTTGGAGAAAAATCCACAATTGAGGACTTCTTGAATTAAGGTGATAGCATGGATTATGAAAAATTAGGATTAATGATGGGACTTGAAATTCACCAGCAGTTAAACAGTAAGCATAAGCTATTCTGTCCATGTAAAACAGAGCTTGTTGATGATGATTTTGATGAACTGGTTCAAAGAAAACTAAGGCCGACACAGTCCGAACTTGGTGAGATTGACCGTGCGGCACTGCAGGAATCCTTAAGGGGTCTGAATTTCAAATATGAAAACTTTGCAAAACATACATGTTTGGTTGAAAACGATGATGAACCTCCTCACAGCCTGAATGAAGAAGCATTGGATATTTGTATTACAATCGCATGTTTAATGAATATGCACATTGTTGATGAATTCCATACAATGAGAAAACAGGTAATCGACGGAAGTAATACAGGAGGATTCCAGAGAACAGGTATGGTTGCAACCGACGGATATCTTGACACTCCATACGGAAGAGTTGTTATTGAAAGTTTAGGTCTTGAAGAGGATGCTGCAAGAAGAGTTGAAACCAAAGACGGATTCACAGAATTCAGACTGGACCGTTTGGGAATACCTCTTGCTGAAATTACAACTGACCCTTCAATGCATCATCCGGACCAGGTTCGTGAAGTTGCATATATGCTCGGTCAGATTCTAAGAAGTACCAACGTTAAAAGAGGTCTCGGTACAATCAGACAGGATTTGAACATTTCCATAGCAGAAGGTGCACGTGTAGAAATCAAAGGTGTTCAGGATCTTGATTTGATGGCTGAAATTGTAAACCGTGAAGTTCAAAGACAATTAGCTTTAATTGAAATTAAAAAAGAACTTAATGCAAGAAATGCTGAAGTTTTAGAAGAGATTCATGATTTGGATGAACTTCTCGAAGATACAGAATCAAAAATATTGAAATCTGCTCAAACAATTAAAGCGGTTGTTTTGAAAGGTTATGACAGTTTGATTGGTCGTGAAGTACAACCTGGAAGAAGATTCGGTACTGAAATTGCAAGCTATGCTAAAAAACGTGGCGTTGCAGGAATATTCCATTCAGATGAATTGCCTGCTTACGGAATTACTCAAGATGAAGTTGATAAAGTCACTGAATTTTTAAATGTTGGTGATGAGGACGCATTTATCATTGTAGCTCACGATGAAGACATTGCAGTATCCGCTTTGGAAGAAGTTAAAAGAAGAGCACAATTAGGTCTTGAAGGTGTTGTTGAAGAAACCCGTAAAGCCCTTGATGACGGTAACACAGAATACATGAGACCTCTTCCAACCGCAAACAGGATGTATCTTGAAACAGATATTCCCTTATTCAAGATTACCAATGACAGAATTGAACCTATTGCAAATAATCTGCCGGAACTTCCTGATGTCAAACAGGCCAGAATCATTGAAGAGTACAATTTAAGTGAAGACCTGGCAACACAGCTTGTCAAAAGGCAGGAAGCTGACATGTTTGAAGCAATTTTAGCTGAGGTTGATGTTGATGCAACACCGGTCGCTTCACTTCTTGCATATGATTTAAGAGAAATCAAAAGGGAAGGATTTGATGTTGATGTACTGACCCTTGATCACTACAAAGCAATATTTTCTCTTTTGGCAGAGGGTAAAATTGCTAAAGACAGTGTAAGAAAACTTGCGGTTGAAACAATCAAAACTCCTGACGTTGAAATAGCTGAAATTGCAGAGAAAAACAATTTAACCATGCTCAGTGAAGATGACGTGGCAAAAATCATTGCTGAAATTGTAGCAAACAATGAATCAATGGTTAAAGAACGTCAAATGGGTGCAATGGGTCCTTTAATGGGAATGTGTATGAAACAACTTAAAGGAAAAGCCGACGGTGGTATGGTTAACAAGATTGTTCGTGAAGAAATTCAAAAATTAATTTAGGGAAACTCAAATGAGTTTCCAATATACTCTTTTTTTAAATTTGACCTTTCAATTCTCCATCATCCAAAGTTCTCAGACGAAAAATTACTTTTCTGGTTACCGGATAAGCCAATATTTCATATAAAGATTTAAATACAATTTGACAGCAAATCATGGTCAATACCACATCACTCGGCAAAACACCGATGAATGAAATTGAAATGAAAATAATAGAATCAACAGTCTCACCGATTACAGTACTGAGTATGCAACGTACAAATAACCCATCACTGTATTTTTCTTTCAGCACAACCAGAACTTTTGAATTCAATAGATTACCAAGCATATATGAGATAAGTCCTGCAACAAACAGTCTGGGAGTAGTTGACAGAAGCATTGCAAATGCATCTGCATTAGGACTGTTTGAAGGGAAAAGCATTGCAATATGATAGAGAACAATTGCGAAAGTGTTGATTATGAAACCCAAATAAATAATATCTTTTGTCATATTATAACCGTATATCTCCGACAAAATATCATTTACAATGAACAGTACCGGAAATGTGAGTATTGAACACGGCAACACTATAAATTCTATTTCCAATGTTCTGGTGGCCAGTATATTAGATATGATCATGAATGCCCAAAATACTCCCGCCAAATATGCATATGCCCTAGCTTTTGTCACATTTTCAAACATTAAATCACCAAAAACCTAAAGTCCTGGATATACTATGTTGGTTGCATTACTTTATTTTTTCGGAGATATTTTTAGGCATACCTAAAAAATAGTAACATTTATATACTAGTTACAACAACAGTATAATTGGTGATGAAATTTAGGTATACCTAAATATTCAATATCACGTCCAAAATAAATACAAAAACTCTCCAAAATTAGAATCGTCTTAAATTATATTTTTGACAATTTTCCCTAATTTGAAACAAGTCGTTGGAAAATTAAAAATCTGCCAAACACTAATTTTCCTCAAAAAAACACTGGTGTTTAATTTAGTCGGTTAAACACCATTTATCTCTCTTTTTAATAATACTTCACAAAAATATTATCAATTTAATCATACACCCTTATGTAACTTGATTAGACAGCATTATTTTGTTTTTATGTACTCATTATTACTTGTAAAATCCTCCGCTTCTTCTTTCCCCAGTTCTTAAATCAACATAACTAATATAACCGTCTTCATATTTCTGCATTACATAATTTTCATCAATTTGCTCTCTGCTGGTTTCCCGATAAGGATCATTGCTTGGAGGAAGATTATTGACATCATACGGATTGCCTGATGAAGATTGAGATTCAGATTGAGATTGAGAACTGTAATCATTTTGGGCTTCTATAACTTCTTCTTTAATAGTCAATTTCTGTGTTGTGTTGTTTCCCGTATAATTCTCATTTCCACCGTAGCTAACCGTTACATTATACTTGCCTTTCTTTAAATCAAAATCCAATTTAGCTTTTCCTTTGGAATCGGTTTTAATAATCTCATCAGTAATCACTTTGCCTTTGCTGTTGGTAATTGTAACATTAATTGCCTGTTTTGATATTGGAGTATTGTTTAAATCAGTTAATTTAACAGATAGATTTCCACCTTCATTTTGCTCATTATCACTTGTAATTTTAATTTTTGTTGGTTCTTTAGCATGCATTGGATTTAAAAACATTACTCCTATTGCAGATGCAAGAACAACAATTATTGCAAGTAATATTATGATTATATTTTTGTTTTCCATTACCAGTTCCTCCAAATAAACATACTAGTTAATACTATTTATTACACAAATTAAATAATAACACTTTCGACCATCAAAACAAACTCCACAATAATAAAAAGAACTCATAAATATTTTGATAGTTGCTTCCAAAAACAGTTGAATAAACAGCCCCTTATGAAAGTAAACGAATGCAGAAATAAAAAATAGTACAATCCAGTAAGCTATGTATATATGAAAAAATAAACCTTGTAGAAACCATGTCAAAATTTAAGTGAATATCGATGTTTTGCTTGTTTTTGTTAAATAAGTGATATTTTCTCTTTGTTTTTGATTTTGACATGTTATTGTTCTTTTTATTTTACATTTGAATTTGTTCTTTGCAA